>NZ_CAMZMX010000015.1:0-112497 GCF_947311875.1 Pseudomonas sp. PARCl1 | reverse complement strand
TTGCGCAGGGATTCGAGCAGGTCGAGGTTTTCCTCACCAGGAATGCCGAATACATACTCGACACCTTCGTTTTCCAGACATTGCACAACGACATCGGCGGCCTTGGCCATTTAGGGTACTACCTCAAAATCTTTGGGGGATTGCAGCGAGATCGGCTGCGTGACTGAGATGTTGCAGGATGTCTCAGTGCCGCGCATCGTAGGCCCTCTGGTTAATAATAATAAATATATTGTTATGATGCGTGGCATCACAGTTCGTTATAAATGCAATGACTACGAAAGGTCGTACGCCCCAATGAACCTCAAGGCACTGCGTTGCTGCGTCGAAATCGTCCGCCAAGGCAGCTTCACCAAAGCAGCGCAACACCTGCACATAGCCCAGCCTGCGTTGAGCATGGCGGTTACCCGGCTGGAGGAAGAGCTGGGCGTGACCCTGTTCAACCGCACCACCCGCAAGGTGCTGCTCACGGCCGAGGGCGAGCAGTTCCTGCCACGCATAGCCTCTGCCCTGCGCGAAATGGATGTGGCCCGGCAGGAGCTGCGCGACATGGCGGACCTCAAGCGCGGCGAAGTGCGCCTGGGTATCCCGCCAATGTTCGGCCTGCACTATGTGCCAGGCTTGATGAACGCGTTCCGTCAGTCGTACCCCGGTATCGCCATGACCGTGTTCGAGGGCAGCGCCGCCGACATCGGCCAGCGCCTCGAACAACGGGAAATCGACCTGGCGTTGCTGGAATCGCGGCGCGTACCGCAGGACAAGGAGTCGATCCTGCTGGGCAGCGACGAGATGCTGGCATGCATGCACCCCGACCACCCTTATGCCGGCAAGGCATTTCTCACCGCCGAAGACCTGCGCAATACCGACATGGTGGTATTCGACCGGACCTTCGTGCAGCGCCACCTGCTGGACGCATTTTTCGCCGAACACGGCATTACCTACCAAGTGGCCCTGCAGAGCAATTTCGTCTCGCTGGTGGTGCAGGCAGCACTGGACAACATGGGCGTGGCCACCCTGCTGCGCTCGGTGCAGCAGCGTACACCGGGCATTGTCGGCGTACCCTTCCGCCCGGCACAGCAGATGAGCTTCAGGTTGTGCTGGCGTTCAGGGGAATACCTGTCGCTGGCCAGCAAACGCTTCATCGATTTCGCCGCACAAACGCATTATCTGGAGCGCTGATCGGCGCTTGGCTCCTGGTTTGAGCGGCGGCGCTGCCTCGACGTTGCGCCCACCGATTGACTATCATCCCGCCTTGAACGTTTCAGCATGTTTCAACATAGGCCCAACAAGGGATTCAGATGTCAGTCCAGCAACTCCCCCCGCCGCCCAGCAAAAGCGCCGTCGCCAAGATGGAAGCCGCCATGGCGCTGGGCAGCTTCGCCATCGGTACCGGTGAATTTTCCATCATGGGCCTGATGCCCGACATTGCCAGCAACCTGCAGTTGAGCGAACCGCAAGTGGGCCACGCCATCAGTGCCTATGCGCTGGGGGTCATGGTCGGTGCGCCGACCCTGGCGATTCTGGGCGCCAAACTGCTGCGCAAGCACATGCTGCTGCTGTTGATGCTGCTGTATGCGCTGGGCAACCTGGCCACCGCCCTCGCCCCTTCCTTCAGCGGCCTGGTGGCTTTCCGCTTCATCAGCGGCCTGCCCCACGGTGCCTATTTCGGCATCGCCGCGGTGGTGGCCTCGAGCATGGTTGCCAAGGACCAGCGTGCCGGGGCCGTGGCCCGGGTGATGCTGGGCCTGACGCTGGCCATGCTGCTGGGCAACCCTGTAGCCACCTTCCTCGGCCAGTACTTTGGCTGGCGCTCGGCGTTCGTGCTGGTCGGCGTGATCGCCCTGTGCACCATTGCCCTGGTCTGGCGCTTCGTGCCCCAGCCGCACGATGAGGTGCGCAGCGACCCACGCAAGGAACTGCGCGCCTTTGCCCTGCCGCAAGTGTGGATGGCACTGGGCATCGCGGCCATTGGCTTTGCCGGCATGTTCTGTGTATTCAGCTACCTGGCGCCGACCATGCTGCAGGTGACCCAGGTCGCGCCGCAGTGGATTCCGTTCGGCCTGGCGGCCTTCGGTGTGGGCGGTATCGTTGGCAACATTGCAGGTGGCAAGCTGTTCGACCGGTTGCAGTTCCGTGCGGTGGGGTTGGTGCTGGTTTGGTCGATCGCCGTGCTGCTGTTCTTCACCGTCGCCGCGCAGGCGCTCTGGAGCCTGCTGCTGGGCATCGGCCTGGTGGGCACCATGATCGCCCTGGCGGCACCGTTGCAGATCCGCTTGATGGACATTGCCCATGAAGCGCCAAGCCTGGCCGCAGCGTCGAACCATGCCGCGTTCAACCTGGCCAATGCACTGGGGCCTTGGCTGGGCGGTATGGCGATTACCGCCGGCATGGGCTGGACCAGCACCGGCTACATCGGCGCGGCGACCGCGCTGGTCGGGCTGGGCATCTACCTGCTCGCCCGGCGGATGCGTGGTGGGCATTGACCCGGCAGCGGTGCTGGGCAGGGGTAGGTTCAGCGTCACACGGCGTTCGATGAACCTCCCCCATTGCTGAACTCACTACCATCAGCACCAGCCGCAGGCTGGGTTCATTCCTTCCCCTTCCTAGGAGATCACGATGCAATACGTAAAGCTGGGTAGCACCGGCCTGGATATTTCCAGGCTGTGCCTGGGTTGCATGACGTTCGGCGATCCGGATGCCGGCACCCACCCCTGGACCTTGGGCGAAGAGGCCAGCCGGCCGATCATTCGCCATGCCGTCGAGCAAGGCATCAACTTCTTCGACACTGCCAACAGCTACTCTGCCGGCACGTCGGAAGTGATCGTCGGCAAACTGCTGAAGGCCTTCACGCGCCGTGAAGAAACGGTCATCGCCACCAAGGTGTTCTACCCACCGAACATGGGGCAAGGCACCCACCGGCCCAATGAACAGGGCTTGTCCCGCAAGGCGATCATGGCCAGCATCGACGCCAGCCTCACGCGCCTGGGCACCGACTATGTGGACCTGTACCAGATTCACCGCTGGGACTACCACACGCCCATCGAGGAAACCATGGAAGCCCTGCACGACGTGGTCAAGGCTGGCAAGGCGCGCTACATCGGCGCTTCGTCGATGTACGCCTGGCAGTTCGCCAAGGCTCAGCAGGTGGCGGCCAACAACGGCTGGAGCCGCTTCGTTTCGATGCAGAACCACCTCAACCTGCTGTACCGCGAAGAAGAACGCGAGATGATCCCTCTGTGCCTGGACCAAGGCGTGGGCTTGTTGCCCTGGAGCCCGATGGCCCGCGGCCGCCTCACGCGCCCCAACGGCCAGCAGACCGACCGCACCCGTAGCGACCTGTCCGGGCAGTCGTTCTATAAAGCTACCGAGGTCGAAGATGGCCGGGTCATCGATGTCGTCGAGCAGATTGCCGGCGAACGGGGGGTGCCAATGGCCCAGGTCGCGCTGGCATGGGTGTTGGGCAAAAACGGCGTAAGCGCACCGATCGTCGGCGCCTCCAAACCCGCCCATCTGGACGATGCGCTGGCCGCGCTGTCGGTGCAGCTCAGTGCCGATGAAGTGGCACGGCTGCAGGCGCCGTATATCCCGCACGCGGTGGCAGGCTTCAAGTAGCGTGGGCCTTTGCCTGCACGCCGGGTATGCCCGGCGTGCTGGCCAATGACGATGAAAGTATTACAATGCGCGTCCTCGCATTTGAATATTTTCTCTCATGAAATCACTGCTTTATGCCGTAACTCTACTATTTTCCTTTAGCTTGCCAGCGTGGGCCACACCCCCTGCCACCTTCACCGAGGCCAAGGTCGTGGCCAAGCAGAAGGTGTACCTGGACCAAGCCAGCAGCGCCATGGGCGACCTGTATTGCGGCTGCAAGTGGACCTGGGTCGGCAAGTCCGGTGGGCGGGTCGATGCGGCGTCGTGCGGCTATCAGACGCGCAAGCAGCAAAATCGCGCCGAGCGCACCGAATGGGAACACATCGTGCCGGCCTATACCTTCGGCAACCAGCGCCAATGCTGGAAGAACGGTGGGCGCGAGCATTGTGTGGACAGCGACCCCGTGTTCCGCGCCATGGAGGCCGACCTGTTCAACCTGTACCCGGCCGTGGGTGAGGTCAATGGCGACCGCAGCAACTTCAACTACGGCATGGTCAGCGGCAACGCCGGCGAATACGGCCAGTGCACCACCAAGGTGGATTTTGCCCAGCGCGCCGCCGAGCCTCGTGACGAAGTCAAAGGCCTGGTGGCCCGTACCACCTTCTACATGTACGACCGCTATCGCCTGAACATGTCGCGCCAGCAGCAACAAGTGCTGATGGCCTGGGACAAGCAGTACCCGGTGTCAGCGTGGGAAAAGGAGCGCGACCGCCGCATCGCCGCGATCATGGGGCATGCCAACCCTTTCGTCAGCGGCCAGCGCAAGTGGACGGCTGATTACAAACCCAGCGGGGTTGGCGTGGCGCAAGCGGCGCCCGCCCAGGCACCAGGCAAGCCGGGCCAGGCCAATGCCGGGGCGCCGGGTTCGGTGCTGGGCAACCGCAACAGCCACGTCTACCACCTGGCAGTGGGCTGCCCCGGCTACACCCAGGTAGCGGCCAAGAACCAGGTCAGTTTCGCCAACGAAGGTGAGGCGCAGGCGGCAGGTTACCGCAAGGCCGGTAACTGCCGCTGACGGCGCGCGGGCGCGCCACAGCGCCGCCTTCTATCAGCCGTTTACCAGGTTCGCAGGCCGCTCGCCCGCCAGCGCGCTGAGCAGGTTGTCCACTGCACAGCGCGCCATGGCCTGGCGTGTTTCCTGGGTCGCAGAGCCGATGTGCGGGGTTGCTACCACGTTGTCCAACTGCAGCAGTGGCGAGTCTATCGGCAACGGCTCCTGCACGAACACATCCAGCCCTGCACCACGGATACGCTTGGCGCGCAACGCGTCGATCAGCGCAGCCTCGTCCACCACCCGCCCGCGGGAAATGTTCACCAGAATCGCCTCGGGCTTCATCAACCCCAGCTCACGCGCACCGATCAGCCCTTCAGTACTGGCACTGAGCGGCACCGTCAGGCAGACGAAGTCCGCTTGCTGCAATAGCGCGTCCAGGCTGCACTGGCGCGCAGCGTGGCGTGCTTCCACGTCGGGCTTGGCGCGCTGGCTGTGGTACAGCACGCGCATGCCAAAGCCTGCGGCAGCACGCCGGGCCAACGCTTCGCCAATGCGGCCCATGCCGACGATGCCCAGCGTCTTGCCATGCACATCACAGCCAAAATGCGCCGGCCCCAGGTTGGCCTGCCAATGGCCTTCACGCACCCAGTTGGCCAGCTCCACCACCCGCCTGGCGGTCGCCAGGATCAGGGCGAAACCGGTGTCCGCCGTGGTTTCGGTCAGCACGTCCGGGGTATTGGTCAGCATCACGCCACGGCGGCTGAGCTGCGCAACGTCGTAGTTGTCCACCCCGACCGAAACGCTGGACACAACCTCCAGCTGCGGCGCCAAATCGAGCAGGCTGGCGTCCAGGCGCAGGCTGGCGCCCAGCAACCCGTGCGCCCCTGGCAAGGCATCGCGCAGGCGCGCCAGGCCATCGGGCTGGGCAATGTCCACCCAGGTCACGTCCACCTGGGCGTGCAGGCGCGCCATCAGGTCATCGGAAAGGCGCTTGTACAAGACGATTCGTTTTTTCATTGCAGTCATTCCTAAGGGTTCAGCGCCAGGCGCGTGCCATTGCGTTTGGCCCGGCCGGAGGTCTGGGAAGTATTGAGGGCGGCCGTCAGCGCCACGGCAGTCAGCAGCGCACCGCACATGAACAGGTACGAGGCGCCAGGACCACCCGTGGCGCCATTGAGGTAGCCCACCAGCCAGGAGCCGCCGAAAGAGCCCAGCGCCCCCATGCTGTTGATCAGCGCCATGGCACCCCCGGCGACATTGGCCGGCAGTATCTCGGGCACGATGGCGAAGAACGGGCCATAGGGCGCGTACATGCAGGCGCCAGCGACCACCAGCAGCGCGTACGACCACCAGAAGTGATCGGTGCCCAGGGCATAAGAGCCATAGAACGCCACGGCAGCGATCAGCAGCGGCGGCCACACGAAGCGCTTGCGCTTTTGCATGCGGTCAGAGGCCCAGGACACGCCCACCATGGCCACTACCGCCGCCAGGTAGGGCACCGAGGCCAACCAGCCGGCCTGCACAATGTCGACGTTGGCCGCCTGCTTGAGGATCGACGGCAACCACAGCACGAAGCCGTACACGCCAATGCTCCAGCAGAAGTACTGCAGCGCCAGGATGATCACCTGCGGCGAGCGGAATGCCTCGCGGTAGTTCTTGACCGGCTTGATGCCCTGCTGCTCGGCTGCCAGCGCCTGTTGCAGGTCTGCTTTTTCCTGGGCGCTCAGCCAGCTGACCTGGGCTGGGCGGTCATCCACCAGGCGCCACCAGAAGAACGCCCAGATCACCGCCGGCAGGCCCTCGATGATGAACATCCAGCGCCAGTCGTAATGCTTGATCAGGTAACCCGACACCACCGACATCCACAGGATGGTGACCGGGTTGCCCAGCATCAGGAAGGTGTTGGCGCGGGAGCGCTCGGCACGGGTGAACCAGTGGCACAAGTACACCAGCATGGCGGGCATCACTGCGGCCTCGACCACGCCCAGCAGGAAGCGGATGCCGATCAGCATGTAGACATTGCTGACCATCCCGGTAAGCGTGGCCAAACCGCCCCAGAGGATCAGGCAGACGAATATCAGCTTCTTCACGCTGCGTTTTTCAGCGTAGATGGCCCCAGGTACCTGGAAGAAGAAGTAGCCAAGGAAGAACAACGCCCCCAGCAAGGACGACAGCACGGGCGTGATGTGCAGGTCTTCGGCCATGCCCGAGGCGGCGGCGAAGCCGTAGTTGGCGCGGTCCAGATAAGCCAGGCTGTAGGTGAAGAACACGATCGGGATGATGTACCACCAGCGACGCGGTGCCAGTTTTTGGCTTTGCATGGTCTGTGACTCCTGAGCTTGTTGTTTTTGTGGCAACAGGTGATTCCGGTTAAAGCATTCAGGCACTTCTGCGCAGGTCGTAGGCCTCCAGTTCGTGACGCAGCGGCAGCCCTTCCATGTCGCCGCGCGATTGCACGGCGCGGCTGCCGCACCAGTTGCCTCGCGCCACCGCCTCTGCCACTGGGCGGCCCTCGAGCAGTGCGCTGAGCACGCCCACGGCGAACGCATCACCGGCGCCGACGGTGTCCACCACACGGCTGACGGCTACAGGGGCGACCTGGCCCTCGCCGTTGCCATTGCGCCAGTAGGCCCCGGCGTCGCCCAGCTTGATCACCACCAGTTCCACGCCTTGGTCGAGGTAGAACGCTGCGATATCGGCGGGGCTGTGCTGGCCCGTCAGCAGGCGGCCCTCTTCCAGGCCTGGCAAGACCCAGTCGGCTTTGCTCGCCAGGGCATTGATTTCGCGCACCATGCTGGCCTGGTCCGGCCATAGCGAGGGCCGCAGGTTGGGGTCGAACGAGATGCTGCGCCCGGCTGCACGCATGGCGTCGAGCAGCCCGTGCGACAGTGCCCGGCAGCTGTCCGACAGCGCCGGCGGGATGCCCGTGGCATGCAGGTGGCGCGCTTGCAGCAAGCCAGGTTGCAGCAGCGCAGGCGACAGCCGGCTGGCTGCCGACCCCCGGCGGAAGTATTCGACCGCGGGGTCGCTGCCATCATCGCAACGGGCCTTGAGCTGGAAGCCGGTGGCGCAGTGGCCATCCACTTCCACCGCCGAACAGTCCAGGCCTTCACGGCGCAGGCTGTCGAGCACGAAGCGCCCCAGCGAGTCGTCACCTACCCGGCTCAGCCAGCGCACCTTGAAGCCCAGCCGTGCAAGGCCGATGGCCACGTTACTGTCCGCGCCGGCGATACGCTTGCCGAACTGCCCGACACTGGCCAGGTCGCCGCAGTGCTCGGCGACGAACATGGCCATGGTTTCGCCAAAGCACAGCACGTCATGCTCATGCATGGGCCACCTCCTGGTCAGCACCCAGCAGCGACAGGCTGTGCACCTGGGCCCGGGTCAGGGCCAACAGGTCGTCGCCGGCCAGGGGATACTCGACGGCGCGTACCACCCCAGGGGCGAATTCGGCCAGTTGCTCGGCCCAGGCGCGCAGGTCTGATGCTTGCGGCGGCACGGCGACCAGGCGGCCGTCGGCACGGCGCTGTACGCCCTTGCAATGCACATAGCGCACCCACCGGCCAAGTTGCCGGGCAGCGTGCAACGCCACCTCGCCCTGCCAGTGCCAATTACCGATATCGAACGTCATGCCCAGGTTCAGGCCGCATGCATCGGCCTGCTCGAAGAAGCGCTGCAGGGGCTCGATTCTGCCGCCTTGCAGGGTCTGGTCGTTTTCCACCAACAGCAACGGCCCCTGCGCTGGCAGCAGCGCCGCCAAGGCCGAAAGGTCGCAGTGTTCATCGAAATGGCCCAAGGACACTTTCAGCGCCACCGCGCCCAGCGCCCGCGCGGTGTCCAGTTTGTGCACCAGCGAAGGGTCGGGCACGCCCTGCGCCGTCCACAGCTCCAGAGGGGTCGAATACAGGCACTCCATGCCCAACCCGGCAATCACGGCACCCAGTGCCGCGGTATCGGGTGCACTGGCGAACAATTCTTCACGCAACTCCACCCGGCTGACGCCTGCGGCGGCCAGCAGGTCGAGAAACTGCTCCTGGCCACGTTGCCGGACAAAGTCGGCGCCATAGCTGGAGAGGCTGATGGAAACGGGGTTCGGGTACATTGTTTTTATCCTTTTGAAACCGGTTTCATTTTTATACGGCAGCGTCAGGCACAAGGCCT
Organism: Pseudomonas sp. PARCl1; assembly: GCF_947311875.1. NCBI lineage: Bacteria > Pseudomonadati > Pseudomonadota > Gammaproteobacteria > Pseudomonadales > Pseudomonadaceae > Pseudomonas > Pseudomonas sp. PARCl1. The sequence goes on along the minus strand of NZ_CAMZMX010000015.1, from coordinate 103,694 downwards.
GCCGTTGCTCACTGGGGTCGGGTCGAGCCGCGGATGACCAGGTTGGCCTTGAATTCGATGCGCCGTGCCGCTGCGCCATCGCCACGAAGCCGGCCGAGCAGGCTTTCAAAGGCTGCTATGCCGATGCGTTCGGTAGGCTGGGCCAATGCCGTGATGCCAGTGCCGACCAGGGGGTACCAGTCCAGATCGTCTAGTGCGACCAGGCCGACATCGGCAAACAGATTGCACCCGGCGTCATGCAGGGCACGGGTCACGGCCAGGGTGGCAACACCGTTGCAGGTAAAAATGGCTTGCGGGCCATGACCCCGGTCAGCCAGGAACGCGGCCAACCGCCCTGCCAGGCCAGCGCCGGTTTCCAGCACCTGCTGGCGCATGCCTGGGCGGCGGCTGACCGAGGCCCCGAACGCCTGCACCCGCTCCAGGCGCGAGCTGGTGCCATCGAGCGGCTCGCTCACCGCCAGGATATCCCGGTAGCCGCGTGCCTGCAGGTGGTCCAGGGCCTGCTCGACGGCGTCGGCATTGTCCAGGCCGACCAGGTCGGCGTTCAGTTCAGGGAGTTGACGGTCGACCAGCACCATGGGCAGGTCGCGCTGGAGGTTGAGCAGTTCGCCCGGGTGGTGCCCCAGCGTGTTCACGATCAGGCCTTCGACGTTGTAGCTCTGCAGGGCGACCAGGTGGTGGCGCTCCTGGTCGTCGTCACGGTTGGTGTTGCACACCACCAGGCTGTAGCCATGCTGGCGGCAGGCGGTTTCCACGCCATGCATCACCGCTACGGAATAGGGGTTGAGAATATCGGCAACCAGCATGCCGATCAGGCGCGTCTGCCCGCGCTTGAGGCCACGGGCCATTTGGTTGGGGCGGTAGCCAAGGCGTTCGATGACCTCGGCCAGGCGCTTGGCGGTGGCGTCGGCCAGCAACTGGCGATCGCCACCGATGTAGCGCGAGACGGTGGCTTTGGAAACGCCAGCCACTCGCGCGACTTCGCTGATGGTGACCCGTTCGCGGGCATGGGCAGGCGCGTCGGTCATGGGTGTCCTTATGATTATTAGGTGGACGATGAAACCGGTTTCAATACACCAAAACTTGGTACTTTCGTCAATATGCCGTTGGTCGGCCGAAGCGACCGGGCTGGCCAGCCGGGCAAGGCCAGGTTCGGCGACACAATGCCTTCGCCGAACCTGAGGCAACCCCCTCTCAGCGCAATGCCTTCACATCCCCGGCGGTAACCGCCCCCGCCTGGTTACCCCAGCTGGTCCTGATGAAGTTCACCACCTCGGCAACTTCCTGGTCGCTCAGGCGCCAGCCAAACGCTGGCATGGTGAAGTTCGACGGTGCGGTGTGCGTCGCCGGCACCGTGCCACCTGCCAGCACCACATGGATCAGCGAGGTGGCGTCCGCCGTCTGCACCACCGGGTTGCCGGCCAGGGCCGGGAACACACGGGTGTAGCCCTGGCCATCGGTTCGGTGGCAAGCCGCACAGTTGTCGATGTACACCGCGGCGCCAGGCTTGCTGTCGTCACCGCGCCACAGGGCATCGGCCACCTGCTTGTCGTAGACATGCGGCTGGTCGTTCGGGTCGCTGGGCGGCAGGGTCTTCAGGTAACGGGCAATCGCCGTCAGGTCGGCATCGGTCATGTACTGCATGCTGTGCTCGACCACGTCGCTCATGCCGCCGAACACCGCACTGCGGTCACTGCGCCCGGTCTTGAGAAACTGCACCAGCTCGGCTTCGCTCCAACTGCCCAGGCCGTCCTTGTGATCGCCGCGCAGGTTCTTGGCGATCCAGCCCTCCAATGGCGCGCTGCCGGCAAGGAACTGCTTGCCCTCGGCCGGGCTCAGCGCCTTTTCCTGCATGGTCAGCGCCCGCGGGGTGTGGCAGGCACCGCAATGCCCCAGGCCTTCGACCAGGTACGCGCCACGGTCGACCACCGGGTCAGCCGCTGCCGAGGCTTGCCAGGGCGTTGCCGCAGGCGCGAACAGGCCACGCCAGATGGCCAACGGCCAACGCATGCTCAGCGGCCAGGGAATATCGGTAGCCTGGTTGGGCTGCTCCACCGGCTCGACGCCCTTCATGAAATAGGCGTACAGCGCCTGCATGTCCTGCTCGGTGATGCGCGCATACGAAGGGTATGGCATGGCCGGGTACAGGGTGCTGCCGTCCTTGCCGATGCCTTTGCGTACAGCCTGGTCGAAGTCTTCGAAGCTGTAATGGCCAATGCCACTGGCGGACGGGGTGATATTGGTGGAGTACACCGTGCCGATAGGTGTTTGCATCGGCAGGCCACCGGCGAAGGGCTTGCCTCCCTTGGCGGTGTGGCAGGCCACACAGTCACCGGCGCGGGCCAGGTATTCACCCTGGCGCACCTGCGCATCCTCAGCGGCTACGGCCTGGCCAGCCACACCGGCGCCCAGTAGCAGGGTTGCGATCAACATTGTCTTCATGCTCATCGCTCCTCAAGCCTGGACCAGCGGGCCGGGGTTTTTCAGGTACTGCTCACGGATGGCCCGAGCCGACCAGTAGGTCAGCGCCGCCACCAGCCCGGTGGGGTTGTAACCCAGCCCCTGGGGGAATGCAGATGCCCCCGGAACGAACACATTGTGTACATCCCAGCACTGCAGATAACGGTTGAGCGCGCTGGTTTTCGGGTCGGTGCCCATTATCGCGCCGCCGTTCAGGTGGGTGGTCTGGTAGCTGGCGGTGTTGAAGTGGTCCTTGACCTTCTTGCCCAGCACGGCAATGGCCTTGGGGTTCATCGCCTGGGCAATCTTGCTCAGCTTGTCGACCATGAACTGGTTCATCCTGATGTCGTTTTCCTGCCAGTCGAAGGTCATGCGCAACAGTGGCTGGCCGTAGGCGTCCCGGTAGGTCGGGTCCAGGTCCAGGTAATTGCCACGGTAGGACTGGTGGGCGCCGTGGGCGTCCATCGACACCTGATGGGTGTAATAGTCGGCCGTGGCCTTCTTCCAGGCGCTGCCCCAGGCCGGGGTGCCAGGCGGGTTGGCAGTACCGGCGATCGGACGGCTGCCAGCCTGGTTCACCCACATTGGCGAGCCACCGACGAAGCCGTGCGGGCCATGGTCGAAGTTGTCGGCGTTGAAGTCATCGATGGCAATGCCATTGCCACCGGCGCCGATGAAGTTGTTGGTGTAGGTGTCCTTGTCGAAGAACGCCTTGACCGTGCCCATGTTCTGGTAGGCAAAGTTGCGCCCGACCACACCCTCGTTGCTCACCGGGTCGTAGGGTTTGCCGATACCGGAAAGCAGCATCAAGCGCACGTTGTTGAACTGGAACGCCGCCAGGATCACCAAGTCGGCCGGCTGCTCCACCTCGCGCCCCTGGGCGTCGATGTAGGTCACGCCGGTAGCCTTGCGCTTGCTGTCGTCCAGGTTCACCCGCAGCACATGGGCGTTGGCCCGCAACTCGAAATTCGGCACTTGGCGCAGCGCTGGCAGAATATTCACATTCGGCGATGCCTTGGAATACATGTAGCACACGTAGCCGCTGCAGAAACCACAGAAGTTGCACGGCCCCATCTGCGCGCCGTAGGGGTTGGTGTAAGGCCCTGACGTGTTGGCCGAAGGCAGGTTGTAGGGCTTGTAGCCCAGGCTGCTGGCGGCCTTTTCGAACAGCCTGGCCGACACCACGTTCTTCTGCGCCGGCAGCGGGAACGGGTTGGAACGGTCGGGTGCATAAGGGTTGCCACCCCGCCCCTCACCTACCAGCTGGCCCTTGACCGTCCAGGCCTGGCCGGACGTGCCGAACACTTTCTCGGCAAAGTCGAAATACGGTTCCAGCTCTTCGTAGCTGACGCCGAAGTCCTGGATCGTCATGCCTTCGGGGATGAACTTGCGCCCGTAGCGCTCCTCGTAATGGCTGCGCAGGCGCAACTCCACCGGGTCTACCCGGAAATGCACACCCGACCAATGCAAGCCTGCCCCACCTACGCCCTTGCCAGGCAGGAAGGCGCCCAGTTGGCGGTTGGGCAGTGCCACGTCGTTCACGCTATGGCGAATGGTGACGGTTTCTTTCGACACGTCGACGAACAGCTTCTTGCGCACGCTGTAGGTCAGCTCGTCGATTACCTGCGGGTAGCTACCCTCCGGGTAGGTGTCCTGCATCGGCCCGCGCTCCAGGGCCACCACCTGCAGGCCGGCTTCGGTCAACTCCTTGGCCATGATCGCACCCGACCAGCCAAAACCGACGATGACGGCATCCACCTTTTTCAAAACAGTCGCCATGCCTCAGGCCCTCTCGCCGCGGATCGATACAGCCGGGAACGGGTACGGCTCGTTGCGCTCCACCCAGTCCATGAAGTCGGCGCGCGCGCCCGGAAAGCCGATCTGGGTCCAGCCGACCATGCCCTTGTTGCCGCCATGAATCGGGTCACAGAAGAACCCCTCACGGGTGTTCTGCACCAGCAGGCTGAAGAATACCGCGGCCGGTACTGCCTCGAATGCCAGCTCACCCGCCTCGACTTTGCCGAGTATCCGGTCCTGGGTAGCGCTGTCTTGGGCAGCGAACACTTGCCCACTGTTGGCCTTGCACCAGCCATCCACTGCGGCGATGCCCAGGCGGTAGATCTGCTGCGGGTTCAACTGCAGTTGATAGCCCAGTTCGGGTGGGGCGTCGGCGTTGAACGGGCCTTGCATGTACCACTGGGCCCCGGTCGCGTAGGGGGTATTCATCTGCCGGTCTATGAACTCGGCGGCCCCGGCTTCGAGCGCACCGGGCCCGAGGGCATCGGCAGGGATGATGCGCGCTACGGCGGCCTGCACGAAGGCCCATTCCTCGGCACTGAAGAAGGTTGGCTGGTACGTGCCCGCCGGTGGCGCTGCCGGCACCTTCGGTTCCTGCTGCGGCGCGGCCAGCAGCTGGCTGGCACCTGCCCCGAGCCCGGTGCTGGCGACGGTCACCACGGGGATCAAGGTCAAGGTCTTGCGCAGAAAGTCCCTGCGCGGGTTGTCGGGAGCATGTTCGGGCATGGTGAATCCTCATCGGCTGCGGGCGGCCTTATAAGCGCCATCTAGTGTTGTGCGGGCGAGTCTTGTTGGCCCTTCAAAAAGACAGCCAAGTAATCTAGCGCGTTCAGAAATCTTTTGAAACCGGTTTCAGTCTTGACATTGCGATCACGGGTATTGACCCGCGCATAGGCCTGGGCGACGAAGCCCATTACAATGGGCCTACCCCATTCGATACCCAGGCCATGATTCAGTCCGACCTCGACCTGTTCGGCCCTCAGCCACAACGCCTGGCAAGCGAAACCGTGCTGTTGCCCGGGTTTGCCCTGGGCGATGTCGAACCACTGCTCGACGCGTTGCGCCCGGTGCTGCGTGCCGCACCGTTTCGGCACATGCACACGCCCGGCGGCCTGCGCATGGCGGTGGCGCTGAGCAATTGCGGCACATTGGGCTGGGTCAGTGATGCACAGGGTTACCGCTACAGCCGTTCGGACCCGCTGACCGGCCAGCCTTGGCCTGCCTTGCCGCCGATATTGCTCACCCTGGCCAACCGCGCTGCCGCCATGGCCGGTTTCGACGGTTTCACCCCGGACGCCTGCCTGATCAACCATTACCTGCCGGGCACACGTTTGAGCCTGCACCAGGACCGCGACGAGCACGATTTTGGCCAACCGATCGTTTCACTGTCGCTGGGCCTGCCGGCGGTGTTCCTGTTCGGCGGGTTGCAGCGGGCCGACAAAACCCAGCGCATTGCCCTCAGCCACGGCGATGTGCTGGTGTGGGGCGGCGAAGACCGCCTGCGCTTTCATGGCGTACTGCCGATCAAGCCCGGCGTGCACCCGCGCATGGGCGAGCGGCGCATCAACCTCACCTTGCGCAAGGCGGGCGGCTAGGCTTTGTCAGGCCTGTGCAACACAGGCATGAAACAGGTTGAACGACTGCCCACCCCAGGGTTCAGAGAATAATTATACTGCCGCCCGCCAGGAGTCCGTCATGCCTTGCCAGACCTGCCGTCCTTGCCGTAATCAACGAGTCGAATCCCTATGAGGATGCCCGGCCGTTCGCCCAATACCGCGCTGCAACTGGACTACGTTCGCGACACCCTGTTCGGGCCGGTTGCGCAGTCGGTGGAATGCCAGTGCCAACTTGCCCCCTTGAATCTGCAGGGCCGCGCGGCGCTGCGTGTACACATCTGCCCACCGCTCCCGCACAAGGTCGAGCGCGCCCATAGCGTGGCATTCATGTGGGATGGTCGCAGCTACCATGGGGTCGTTCGCGACAAGGGCAAGTGTGGCGATGGTGGATTGAACCTGCTGGTGGAACTTCAGTAGGCAATCAACGGCTGGCGACAGCGCACGGGCCTTCCCCGCCAGCCAGGGGCTGGACGGGGTTCGCGCACTCGCATCAGGCGATGGATTTTAGCGGTGCAGGCGGGCGGTCACGCAGGGTATGTAATTGCTCCACCAGGTTCAGCACATCGCGGCAACTGTTGAGGCTGCGCAATGGCACCCCGCTGAGGGTGCAGCACTCATCGAGGCTCTGGCCCTGACCGAGGCGGATGGTCAGGTTGTGACCATCGGTACAGCTGATTTCACAGCGATCTGGCAGGCAAGCATGCTCGATTAACTGCCGCAGCTCGAGCATGGAAACTCCTATCAACGACATGGTACGACCCTCTCGGTGGGATGGCCTGTTGTGAGGAAGTACGCCCTCGTGGGGCTGGGTGCCAATTGATAATGCGCATGCCACGGCGGGCGTCCATGCGCCGGGGCAATGATGATGCGGGGAATCCTCTAGCACCTTAGTGGAAGATCGCCTGCCAGGATCGGGTGTTCGGTCGCAGCAGCGAACTTCACGACGAATGGTTGCGCAGGGCTTCAGTGGGGGCCGGCACCGGCCCCGCGCTCTTCTACTGCTGCAACTGGCCAAACCGCCCGGCATGAAAGTCGTCGAACGACTCGGCAATCTCCGCCTGGCTGTTCATCACGAATGGGCCGTAACCCACGATCGGCTCGTCGATCGGCTCACCGCTGAGCAGCAACACGCTGGCACCTTCGAGCGCTTCGACCCGTACATCCGCCTGCTCGCGGTCGAACAGCACCAGGCTGGACGGCCCGGCTTCGCGCTCACCATTGACCCGCACGCGGCCGCGCAATACCACCAGCGCCGCGTTGCGCCCGGCGGCCACCGGCAACTGCAAGGCAGCGCCGTTGTTCAGGCGCAGGTCCCAGACATCCATGGCCGTGAAAGTGCGCGCCGGCCCCTGGCGGCCTTGGTAATCCCCGGCGATCACCCGCACACTGCCGGCCCCGTCATCCAGCGCCACCACCGGGATATCGCTGGCCAGCAGTGTCTGGTAGCCCGCCGCCGCACGTTTGTCGCGAGCGGGCAGGTTGACCCACAGCTGCACCATCTCCAGCATGCCGCCCCGCTCGGCAAAGGCTGGCGAATGGAATTCCTCATGGATGATGCCGTTGGCGGCGGTCATCCATTGCACATCGCCCGGCCCGATCAGGCCCCCGGCACCCGTGGAATCGCGGTGCTCCAGCTCGCCCTGGTAGACAATGGTCACAGTCTCGAAACCACGGTGCGGGTGCTGCCCAACGCCGCGCCGGGCCTGGGTTGGGGTGAACGCATGCGGGCCGGCATAGTCCAGCAGCAGGAACGGGCTGATATGGCTGGCCAGGTGGTCATAGGTGAACAGGCTGCGGACCGGGAAGCCATCACCCACCCAATGGGCGTGGGGGCTATGGTGGATACCCAGAATGGTTTTCATGAGAAGGCTCCTGTTTCGGTTTGGATCACCTTATCAATGATGACAATCTGCCGGTAGAGGGCTTTAACGGCCCACATCGTTCCACCTACAGAACAATCACCGCTGCAAGAAAGCCAGCACCTGCTCGGCTGCCATCGCCGGGTCTTCCTGCATGAAGCAGTGCCCACCGGCGACCTCCTGCGCGCTGATGCTGGCATTCAGCGACACCAGGCGCTGCACCGAGCGTGGCACGAATGGATAGGTGTGCTTGCCATAGATCACGTGGGTCGGGGTATTGATTGCACACAGGCTGGCCCACATGCGCTTGGGGAACGAGCTGAAGATTTCCACTTCGCGGCTGGGTCGGCACTTGAGCACCACGGCCTCGCCGCAATCGCCGATGGCATGCTCGACATACGCCTGCAACGCCGCATCGGCCCAGCCTTTGAAGATGCCCCGGCCCTGCAGCGAAGCCAGCGCCGCTGTGCGATCAGGCCAATGGCTGCGGCGGCTGGCGGCTTTGCGCGCCAAGGCATGACGCTGGTGCAGGCCAACCAGCGCCGCGGCGCCCATCACGCCGAGCATCCGGCGGCTGAACAACACCGGATCGAGCAGCACAGCACGGCCGAACAACTGCGGGTCACTGGCCAACATCAGCCCGGTCAACACGCCGCCGAAGCTGTGGCCCACGGCAAAGCGGGCCACTTCGCCGTATTCGCCACGGCCCGCTTCAAACGCTTCTACGGCCAGCGCCGCCGTGCGGTTCCAACCCAGAAACGCCCCGCCATGGTCACTGTCACCGTGCCCTTGCACATCACATAGCCACAGGTCGAAATGTTCACCCAGGTGCATCAGCAACGGCTGGTAGGCCAAACAGCAAAAACCGTTGCCATGCAAGAAATGCAGCAGTGGCTTGCCGCTGGCCGGGGTTCGCCAACCACGCAAGGTGAAGCCTTCGGCGCATTCATGGGACCAGGGGATCAACTGCATGGGTTCACGGCACTCGCAATGCTAGGGAAACACCGATTCTACAAACAGCAGCGGGTACAGTGAAATCACCAGCAGCAGGGCCATCAGGACATTGAACAGCATCAGCCAGCGGGGGTTCTGCAGCAGGCATGGCGGGCATTCCACTTTCAGTGAGGGTGCTGTCACACTACCGGAGTCGCCCTCCTAGGCGACCACTACAGTTACAACAAATTATGCAGATACACATTACTGTGCTGCCATTCTGGATCAAGGAAGCCGTCTCATGAGCCTTTCCATTCGCCCTGCCGCGCCTGCCGATGCCGCGCAGATCCTCAACTTCATCACCGAGCTGGCCGAGTACGAGCGCGCGCGCCACGAGGTGGTCGCCACCCTGGCCGATATCGAGCACAGCCTGTTCGGTGCAGGCAGTACCGTGCACAGCCTGATCTGCGAACGCGATGGCCAGGCGATCGGCTTTGCCGTGTATTTCTACAGCTATTCCACCTGGCTGGGGCGCAACGGCATCTACCTGGAAGACCTGTACATCACCCCCGAACAGCGCGGTGACGGGGCTGGCCGCCAATTGCTGCAGCACATCGCCCGCGAGGCGGTGGCCAACAACTGTGGGCGCCTGGAGTGGAGCGTGCTGGACTGGAACGAGCCGGCAATCGGCTTTTATCAGAAGCTGGGCGCCGAGGCCCAGGATGAGTGGGTACGCTACCGCCTGGACGGGGACAAGCTGGCGGCATTCGCGCGGGGCTAACGGTTGCTCCACCCGGCCCCGGCACATGCGCAGCCCACCGGGTAATTGACGCCAGGGCCGCCCCATGCTCTCCTTACGCCTCACGTTCAGGTGCCCCTTCATGGGGTGAAACGGGAAACCGGTGCGTCGCAGGCCCTGACCAGGGCCCGACAATGCCGGTGCTGCCCCCGCAACGGTAAGCGAGCGAAGCGTCTGTACCACTGTGCCATGTAGTGCGGCATGGGAAGGTGACGCTTGCCAGGAGCCCTGCTCCTCCTCGCAAGCCCGGAGACCGGCCTGGCGTTCATGAACAACCCGCGGTGGGCGGGCGCTGTTGCATTCCCCTGGGTAACCGCGCCCGGGGCTGCCGCGCCTGCCCATTGCCCACAAAAAGCAGAGGAACGCGTCATGCCCGTCGCCAGCACCAAGCCACACAGCCTTGCCACCCCCGCTACCCTCAGCCAGCGCGTCATCATTGCCGTCGGTGCCAGCTTGCTGGGCCTGTGCCTGGTCTACTTCGCCGGGTTCTCGCACATCGAGGCGGTGCATAACGCCGCCCACGACACCCGCCACAGCGCCGCCTTCCCCTGCCACTGAGTACGCCCCCATGATCATGCGCATTGCCCGCACCGCGGGTTTCAGCGGGCTGCTCGCCGCCCTGCTGCTGACCTTGCTGCAAAGCTTCTGGGTGGCCCCGCTGATTCTTCAGGCGGAAACCTACGAGTCCTCGGCACCTGCCGCGCACCATGAGCATGGCAGTGAAGTGCCTGCCCATGAACACAGCGCCGAGGCCTGGTCGCCGGAAGATGGCTGGCAACGAGTGCTCGCCACCACGGGCGGCAACCTGGTGGTTGCCGTCGGCTTCGCCCTTGTTCTCGCCGCGCTGTACAGCTTGCGCGCGCCCACCCGCGCCAGTACCGGTGCCTGGTGGGGGCTGGCCGGGTTCGCCGTGTTCTGCCTGGCCCCGACCTTGGGCTTGCCGCCCGAACTGCCAGGCACCGCTGCAGCAGACCTGGGGCAACGCCAGGCCTGGTGGGTCGGCACCGCCAGCGCCACCGCGCTCGGCCTGGCCTTGTTGGTGTTCGCCCGCCACGGGCTGCTGAAAGTGCTGGGCGCGGCGTTGCTGGTGATCCCGCATGTGCTCGGCGCCCCGCAGCCCGAGGTTCACCAAAGCCTGGCCCCGCAGGCCCTGGAAACCCAGTTCAAGCTGGCCTCGTGGCTGACCAATGCGGCCTTCTGGCTGGCCTTGGGCCTGCTCAGCGCCTGGTTGTTCCGCCGTTCCAGCCAGGCCTGATGGGCACTTTCTATGCCGGTTTTGGCTGCCGCCGGGGTTGCCCGGCGGCCACCCTGCACACCCTGTTGTGCCAGGCACTGGCCAACCACGGCCTGGCACTGGCAGACCTGCGCGGCATCGCCAGCATCAGCCTGAAGGCTGACGAGCCGGGTTTGCAGCAGCTGGCCGAGCACCTGGGTGTGCCATTGGTGCTGTACCATAGCCAGCAACTGCATGCTTACCAGCCACTGCTCAGCCACCGCTCCGCCGCCGCCCATGCCCACACCGGGTGTTGGGGCGTGGCGGAGAGCACCGCACTGGCCCTGGCCGATCGGCAACGAGGCAGCCCACGACTGTTGCTCAAGCGCCAGGTGCTCGGCCCGGCGACACTCGCCCTGGCCTGCTGAACGCGCCATACCCTTTTTTTGCAAGGACATTGCATGACCGTCTACTTCATCGGCGCCGGCCCCGGCGACCCCGAACTGATCACGGTCAAGGGCCAGCGGCTGATCCGCCAATGCCCGGTGATCATCTACGCAGGCTCGCTGGTGCCCGCTGCCGTGCTCGAAGGCCACCAGGCCAGTACCGTGATCAACAGCGCCGAACTGCACCTGGAGCAGATCATCGCAGCGATGCGCACCGCCCACGAACACGGCCAGGATGTCGCCCGGGTACACAGCGGCGACCCCAGCCTGTACGGCGCCATCGGCGAGCAGATCCGCCACCTCAAGGCACTGGGTATCGACTACCAGATCATCCCCGGGGTCACTGCCACGGCCGCCAGCGCGGCCCTGCTCGGCTGTGAACTGACCCTGCCGCAAGTGGCGCAGACCGTGATTCTGACCCGCTACGGCGACAGTTCGCCTATGCCACCCGGGGAACAGCTGGCCGACCTGGCCCGCCACGGCAGCACCCTGGCGATTCACCTGGGGGTCAAGCACCTGCCACGGATCGTTGAAGCGTTGCTGCCCCACTACGGCACCGAGTGCCCGGTGGCCGTGGTGCACCGCGCCACCTGGCCAGACCAGGACTGGGTGCGCGGCACGCTGGGCAACATCGTCGAGCGCAGCGCCGCCAAGCACTTCCGGCGCACGGCACTGATCCTGGTAGGCCATGTACTGGGGGATGCGCCGTTCGCCGAATCCGCCTTGTACCGTGCCGGTCACGCCCACCTGTATCGGCCTGGCGACTGAGCACGCCCAGGCTTGCCCCTGCGCAGGGTCGAAACCCCTCTGGCTGCGCCTGAGCGCCCTTTCCTGTCTGACATCACCACTGTGGCAGTGGTGATGTTTTTCCACTACTTGTAGGAATTTTCGACAAGTAGTCCGGAAAATTTCAACACTTCTATACTCGGGATTACCAAACGTCAGGTTTGGCCGTATGGTGCTGCGCTCCCGATTAACCCGCTTGCAAACGTATTCCTGAGTGTTCCAGGAAGCGGACCACATCCTGACAGGAGTTTTCCCCATGACAACCGTGCTGATCGTCGACGACCACCCTATCGTGCGGTTGTCGTTGCGCCTACTGCTCGAGCGTGAGCGCTTCCATGTCGTCGGCGAAGTCGGCAATGGCAGCGAGGTGGCGCAGGTGGCCCGTGAACTGCGCCCGGACGTGGTGGTGCTGGATATCGGCCTGCCTGGCCTGGACGGCATGGAGGTCATCAAGCGCCTTCAGTGCCTGGAGCCAACCCCCAAGATCATGGTGCTCACTGGCCAGGCCACCGACTTGTACGTGCGCCGTTGCCTGGATGCCGGTATCGGCGCGTTCGTCACCAAGGAAGAGGACCACGAGGCCCTGCTGTTCGCCCTCAAGGCGTTGGTGAAGGGCTATTCGACGTTTCCGCAGATGTCGGTCAACAGCAACTCCCTGGAGAGCGAACCGGTGCGCCTGGCCAGCCTTTCCAACCGTGAGATGGAAGTGCTGCGGCGCCTGGCACGCGGCGAAAACAACAAGAACATTGGAACCTGCATGAACCTGAGCGCCAAGACCATCAGCACCTACCGGGGCCGCATCATGGAAAAACTCAAGACCGAATCGCTGGTCGAGATGGTCGACCTGGCCAAGCGCAATAGCGTCTACTGAGCGGCTGGCGAGCATGAAGTTCCTGCTGGCGAGCGCCTTCATGATCATCGGCTTGGCCAATGCCAGCGGGTTGCAGGCCAGCAGCGAACCCCGGCAGTTGTTGGCGCGCTCGGTCAGTGCTGCCGCGCCGCTGGCGCTCTCGGCCGAAGACCGCCAGTGGCTGCAGCAGCACCGGTAACTGGTGCTGGGCAGCTCGCGGCCGGACTACCCGCCCTTCGAGATCAATGTCAGCCCCCGTGACTACGAAGGCCTGAGCGCCGATTACGCCGGCCTGATCGGCGAGCAGCTTGGCATTGGCATCGAAGTGCGCCGTTTTGCCAGCCGCCACGAGGCCATCACTGCCCTGCATGAGGGGCGCATCGACCTGCTGGGCAGCTCCAACGCCTTCGAGGCAGCAGACGCCCACCTCAGCCTGAGCTCACCCTATGCCGACGACCTGCCGGTGGTCGTGACCCGGGAGGGGAGCAGCCTGAAGGGTACGCCCGACCTGGCCGGCCTGCGCCTGGCCATGGTTGATCACTACCTGCCCGCCAATACCGTACGCAGCCTGTACCCCAAGGCGCAACTGAGCCTGTACCGCTCCACCCTGGCCGGGCTGGCCGCTGTCGAACTGGGCGAGGCCGACGCCTACCTGGGCGACGCCATCAGTACCGACTTCATGATCGGCAAAAGCTTCCAGGGCACGTTGAAGATCGACCACTTTTCCCCGGCCGCCCCCGAAGCGTTCGCGTTCGCCCTGTCCAGCGACAACCTGCACTTGCGCCAGCTGGTCGACAAGGCACTGGCCCGCATCAGTGAAAGCGAACGGCTGAACATCCTGCGCCGCTGGAGCGGTGGCAATACCAGCCTGTTGTTGCAGCGACACCTGACGGCCCTCAGTGCCGAAGAGGAAACCTGGATCGCCGAGCACCCGGTGGTCAACGTGCTGATCAACACATCACTGGCGCCCTTGACCTTCAACGACGCCCAGGACAACGCCAACGGCATCACCCTGGATCTGCTCAAGCAGATCGGCTTGCGCACCGGGCTGCAGTTCAAGACCGTTGAAAGCACATCGGCCTACCACATGGTCGAGCGGCTGAACCAAGGTGATGCGCTGATGATCGGCGCCTTGGGCTACGGCGCAGACCGCGCCAGGCAACTGCGCTACACCCGGCCTTACCTGGTCAGCCCAAGGGTGTTGGTCACCCGCAGCGACATCACCGCACCCGCCCCTTTGAAGGCTCTGGACGGCCAGCGTATCGCGGTGGTCAAAGGCTCGCCGCAACGCGCCTTGCTGCAGCAACGCTACCCACAGGCCCGCCTGGTCGAGGTGGACAACCCGCTGGGCCTGATGGAAGCCGTGGCCAATGGCCGTGCCGACGTCGCCCTGAGCAACCACATCAATGCGGCGTACTACATCAGCCATGTATTCAAGGACCGCCTGCGCATTGCCAGTGTGCTCGATGAAGACCCGGCCCTGGCCGCCTTCGCCGTGGCCGCCGACCAGCCCCAGCTCCAGGCCATTCTCGACAAGGCGCTGCTGAGCATTCCGCCTGAAGAACTGGCGCAGTTGATCAACCGCTGGCGCACCAGCTCCCTGGTCAGCGACAGCCCGTGGCGCGACTACCGCACCCTCGCCCTGCAAGTGCTGGTGCTGTCGGCGCTGCTGCTGGCCGGCGTGGTGTTCTGGAACAGCTACCTGCGCAAGCTGATCAACCAGCGCACCGAGGCGCAACATGCCCTGCAGGACCAGCTGGCACTGAGCCGCGAGCTGCTGGAGCAACTGCGCCAGGCCAAGGACGACGCTGAACAGGCCAGCCAGACCAAAAGCACGTTCCTGGCCACCATGAGCCATGAAATCCGCACCCCGATGAATGCCGTGATCGGTTTGCTGGAACTGGCGCTGGAGGACTGCCGTAGCGGCCGCAGCGATATCCATACGCTGCAGACGGCCCATGATTCAGCGCTTGGCCTGCTGGAACTGATTGGCGACATTCTCGATATTTCCCGGATCGAGTCCGGGCACATCACCCTGCAACCCGTGCCCACGGACCTGCGCGAACTGGTGCGCGCCACCTTGCGCGTGTTCGAAGGCAACGCCCGGGCCAAGGGCCTGCACCTGCACGGCGAACTGCCCGCTGAACCGGCCTGGGTGCTGGCGGACCCGCTGCGGCTCAAGCAAATCCTGTCGAACCTGATCAGCAACGCCATCAAGTTCACCGACCGTGGCGAGGTGCAGGCCAGCCTGCTTCTGCCAGTTATCGCCGGCCATGACGTGTTGCCGGTGGAGCTGGATGTGCGCGACACCGGCATCGGTATCAGCCCTGCCGACCAGGCCCGCCTGTTCAATGCCTTTGTCCAGGCCGACGGCCCCAGGGCCCGCCAGGGCGCAGGCTTGGGCCTGGTCATCAGCCGCACGCTTGCCGCGCTGATGGGCGGCACGCTGAAGCTGCAAAGTGTCGAAGGCGTCGGCACCCGGGTGCAAGTGAACCTGCAACTGCCCACCTGCGCCCCCCCGGCAGCCGTGCCTGAGGACCCGGCCCAACTGGAAAACAGCGACGGCCCTTTGAATGTGCTGATCGTCGACGACTACCCTGCCAACCTGCTATTGCTGGAGCGGCAATTGCACACCCTTGGGCACCAGGTGAGCCTGGCGCAGAACGGTGAAGTCGCCTGGGGCCGCTGGCAAGCGGGGCGCTTCGATGTGGTGATCACCGATTGCAGCATGCCGGTCATGGATGGCCATGAACTCACCCGGCGCATTCGCCAGTTCGAGGCCGAGCGCAGCCTGCCCAGGTGCCGGATTCTGGGCATCACCGCCAATGCCCAGGCCGAGGAACGTACCCGCTGCCTGGCCAGCGGGATGGACGTTTGCCTGTTCAAGCCGATAGGTTTGCGAGCCCTCAAAGCCCACCTGCCCCAGGCCCGCCCACCTGCGCCAACAACGCGCGCGGGCGGCTTGAACCTGGATGAGCTACGCCACCTGACTCAGGACGACGCGCAGCTCACCAGGCATTTGCTCGAGCAACTGTCGATCAGCGTTGGTGAAGACCTGGCGGTCCTGCATGCGCTGGCGGCGGACGCGCCCGAAGAGGCGCTGCGTGCCTTGGCCCACCGCATCAAGGGCGGTGCCAAGATGATCAGGGTACGCGCCGTGGTCCAGGATTGCGAAGCGATCGAAGCGGCCCAGGCGCAAGGCTCGCCGACCGACGAGCCGCGCGCACGGCTGCAAGCCAGCCTGCAGGCCCTGCTGGACGATATGCGTGCTGCGCTCAATGCAATTGCAGCGTCGAACTGATCTGGCTGATGGCATCGACCACGTGCCTTGAGCCTTGCTGAATCTCCATGATCACCGTGCCGGCTTCATTGGCCAGCGCCACGCCATGGCCGGTGCGGTTCAGGCTTGACTGCATGCTGGCTACGGCCAACAGCGACAGGTCGTGGTTCTGCCGCACCACATCGACGATTTCCAGGGTAGCCTTGCTGGTGCGCGCGGCCAGGTTGCGCACCTCATCGGCGACCACGGCAAAACCGCGCCCGTGTTCGCCGGCACGGGCGGCTTCGATGGCCGCATTCAGCGCCAGCAAGTTGGTCTGGTCGGCGATACCACGAATGGTCAGCACAATCTGCCCGATCACATCCGACTGTTTGCTCACCGCATCGATGCTGCGCGCTGCGTCGTTGAGCTCCACGGAAATCTGCTCGATCACCTGCACGGTCTGCTGAACCACTTCGGTGCCTTTTCGCGCGCAGGCATCGGTCTGCACAGAACTGGCATGGGCCGCATCGGCGGCACTTTGCTGGGTACAGACCTGGTGGGTGATGTCGCTGGCGAACTTGACCACCTTGTACAGGCGGCCCTTGCTGTCGAAGATCGGGTTGTAGGAGGCTTCCAGGTACACCGTCTGGCCTTGCTTGTTCACCCGCTCGAAGCGGTGCGAGTGGTATTCGCCACGGTTCAGCGAGGCCCAGAACTGGCGGTACTCGGCCGACTCACGCTCGTGCGGCAGGCAGAACAGGCCATGGTGGCGGCCTACCACCTCGTCGAGCCGGTAACCCATGGTGTCCAGGAAATTCTGGTTGGCCTTGATCACCCGCCCTTGCGGGGTGAACTCGATCACCGCCATGGCGCGGCTGATCGCCTTCAGCAGGCTTTCGCTTTCATGCTCAAGGGCGACGCGCTGACTGATGTCGGACGCCACCTTGATCACGCTGCTGACCTGGCGCTGGGCATCCAGCACGGGCATGTAGCTGGCCTCCAGCCAGACTTCACGGCCGGCCTTGTCGACGCGCTCGAACGTCCCGCTGATGGCCTTGCCCTGACCGAGCTCATGCCACAACTGCTGGTACTCGGCGCTCTGGGCATAGTCCGGCGCGCAGAACAGCCGGTGGTGCTTGCCGCGCAGCTCTTCAGCGCTGTAACCCATGGCTTGGCAGAAGCGGTCGTTGGCGTCGAGAATGGTGCCATCCGGGGCGAATTCGATCATTGCCATGGAGCGACTGATGGCAGCCAGTTTGGCCTGTGCGTCGGCCAATGCCTGATGGCTGCGCTGGATCTCGACCAAATCGGATTTGCGATGGAAATCGAACATGACGCCGGGCCTCCTTTATGCGCGGTTTCATGAGCATAGATGGCCGTATGCGCGGTGCAAGCACAGTGCCATCGCTTTGTGATTACTCCATTTCTGTTACGCCGGCAGGCCGCCAGGGCGTGGTCAACGCCATTGCACAGGGAAGCGAATCAGGTACTTTCCCGCACCATCAGCTCAAAACCCAGGTCCTGTTGGGCACTGGCCACCCGTTTGCCGTCCAGCAACGCGAGCAGGGCCTGGGCCGCGCCCCGACCGACGGCAGCCCGCGGGGTACGGATAGACGTGAGGCGCGGCACCATGTGCGCCGAAGCCGGCAGGTCGTTGAAGCCCACCATGGCCACCTGGCGAGGCACCTCCACACCTTGGCGCAACGCCTGCAAGACAGCGCCCTGGGCCAGGTCGTCGTTGCAGAAGAAGATGCCGTCCACATCCGGGGCCTGCTGCATCAGGCGGCGGAACAGTGTGCTGCCCAAGGCAATCGAAGAAGGCTCCGGGGCCAACACTTCCAGTTCTGCAGCGTGCAGGCCCGCCTCGGCCAGGGCCTGGCGGAAGCCCTCGGCCCGCTGCATCACCCGCGGGTCGAGTTGCGCGGCTATGAATGCCAGGCGCTTGCGCCCGCGCTCGAGCAGGTGCCGCGCGGCAGCCCGCCCCGCCTGCTCCTGGGAAAAACCGACCGATACCGCCCCCGGCTCGCCCTTGAGCTCCATCATGTGCACGCAGGGTACGCCGCTGGCGGCCAGCATCTGGCGGGCCGCATCGCTGCGCTCGAACCCGGTCAGCAACATGCCGCAGGGCTGATAGGCCAGGTAATTGCGGATCAGGTTCTCTTCTTCGGCCAGGTCATAGTGATAGTTGCCGATCAGCACCTCGAGCCCACGCGGGCGCATGACGTCGTGGATGGCCTCCAGGGTATCGATGAACAGCTGGTTGGACAGCGACGGGATCAGTACCACGACAGACTGGCTGCGCGCCGAAGCCAACGCCCGGGCCGCAGGGTTGGCCACGTAGCCCAGGCTGGCGGCGGCAGCCATGACCTTTGCGGCCAGCTCTGGCGCGACCGTGCTCACGCCGCGCAGCGCGCGCGAAGCGGTGATCGGGGAAACCCCGGAAAGCCTGGCGACTTCAGCCAGGGTAGGACGACCTGTGGTACGGGAGCCGGTGCGGGACATGGATGTTGTAATTTTACTACTTGCAAGGATGGGGAACGGCCACTAAGGTAGCGCTGTCTCAGGATGCAGGCAATGTAATCTTTGGTAGCTGCCGCTACACGCGTGCTGCCAGGCGTCCATACTGCGTAAGGACAAGACCAATAACACCGGGGAGGTGGCTGTTCGTCAGCGACGAGACAGCGCTACCTCACCCCGCAGGAGGTACTGATGAATTCTCCCCTGTCCGCCATCGTGGTGATGGGCGTGGCCGGTTGCGGCAAAAGCTGCATCGGTGCTGCCATCGCTGCCCGAAGCGGCGGTCGCCTGATCGAAGGCGACGCTTTCCACCCTGCCGAAAACATCCGCAAGATGAGCGCGGGCATCCCCCTGGACGACGCCGACCGCGCCGGCTGGCTGGTGCGCCTGGGCGAAGAGTTGCAAACCATCAGCCAGGCCGGCGAACGCCCGATCCTGACCTGCTCGGCGCTTAAACGCCGCTACCGCGAAACCCTGCGCCAGGCCATGCCTGGGCTGGTGTTCGTTTTCCTCGAACTGTCGCCTGCCGAAGCCGAAAAGCGCGTGCTGGCACGCCCTGGGCATTTCATGCCGGCCAGCCTGATCGACAGCCAGTTCGCCGCCCTGGAATCGCCCCGTGGCGAGCCCCTGACCCTGGCCCTGGACGCTACCCAGCCCATCGAAGCCCTGGCCGAAGCGGTAGACCGCTGGCTAAAGAGCCGCGGTGAGCAGGGCCTGGCGCAGACCGCCTGACCCAGCGGTTTCCCGGCTCACCAAAGACAGCGCTACCCGACCCCGCGAAAGCGCGAAAAGTTCCCACAACGCTACGCCCAAAACAACGATAAGACCGAGGCCTTAAAACCATGTTCGGACTGGCTACTGATACCTTCCTGTTGCTCGACGCGCTCGTGACGATCGTCGGGCTGATCCTGCTGATCACCCACTTCAAGGTTCACCCCTTCGTCGCCCTTACCCTGGCGGCCGGCTTTCTGGGCCTGACCTCCGGCATGCCGGTGGCCAAGGTCATGAAGTCGTTCCAGGACGGCTTTGGCGGTGTGCTGGGCTTTGTCGGCATCGTGCTCGCCCTGGGCACCATGCTTGGCAAACTGATGGCCGACTCCGGCGGCGCCGACCAGATCGCGCAAACCCTCATTCGCGCCTTCGGCAAGAAGAACGTGCACTGGGCCATGATGTTCGCCGCTTTCCTGGTGGGCATTCCGCTGTTCTTCGAAATCGGCTTCGTGCTGCTGATTCCACTGGTGTTCATCGTGGCCCGGCGCTCCGGGGTTTCACTGGTGAAAATCGGCATTCCACTGCTGGCCGGCCTGTCGGTCGTGCACGGCCTGGTACCGCCGCACCCGGGCCCGTTGCTGGCGATCGGCATCTTCCACGCCGACATCGGCAAGACCATTTTCTACGGCCTGATCGTGGCGCTGCCTACCGCCATCATCGCCGGCCCGCTGTTCGGTAACTTCATCTCCCGCTACATTCCCGGCAACCCGTCGCAGGAGCTGATGGACCAGATCGCCAAGGAGTCCGACCAGGGCAACCTGCCGAGCTTCAGCATCACCCTTATCACCGTGCTGCTGCCGGTGGCCTTGATGCTGCTGAAAACCTTCGCCGACGTGGTGCTGCCTGCCGAGCACATTGTGCGCCAGTGGATGGACCTGATCGGCCACCCGATCACCGCCCTGCTCGCTGCCTTGCTGCTGGCCTTCTACACCTTCGGCTCGGCCCGCGGTTTCAACCGCCAGCAAATCATGAAAATGCTCGACCAGAGCCTGGCGCCAACCGCTGCGATCGTGCTGATCGTCGGTGCTGGCGGCGGTTTCAAGCAGATGCTGGTGGACACCGGGGTGGGCAACGTGATCGGGCAAATGGCCGTGCAAGCGGAAATTTCGCCGATCCTGCTGGCCTGGCTGGTGGCGGCGGTGATCCGTATCGCCACCGGTTCGGCCACCGTCGCGACCATCACCGGCGCGGGTATCGTGGCACCGGTGATCGACCTGGTACCGGGCGTGAACCGTGAGTTGCTGGTGCTGGCCACCGGCGCCGGGTCGCTGATCCTGTCGCATGTGAACGACGCCGGCTTCTGGCTGGTGAAGCAGTACTTCAACATGACCGTGGCCGAAACCTTCAAGACCTGGAGCATGATGGAGACGATTCTTTCCATCGTCGGCATCATCTTCATCATGTTGTTGTCGCTGGTGGTGTAACCGCTGATCGGAAGAATGAACAGAGTAATGGCACGTTAGCGCCACGGGTGGGGCCGAAAAGGAGTACGCCCCACCCGACGCAATGGAGACTGCCATGAACCGCTCAAGCGTGCTGCTGATTGCCCTGCTCGCCTCGCCACTGGCGCTTGCCGCCGGCACTGGCCCGACCTACCCCGACGACCCGCACAACAACGCGCCCCAGCCCGGCGTGGACAGCACCCTCAACCCGATCGAAAAACCCATGCCGCGCGATACCGACCCGCGCATCAAGGGCAATGACCCGGACAGCCCGCCCACCCAGCAGAACGACAACCGCGACTTGCCAGGCATGGACGGCACAGGGTCCGAAGGGACCGGTGGTGCCGACGCAGGCGGCGCTGGCGGCAGCCAACGCTAAGCCCGTGGCAGCGGGCCCTGGCACCGGCTTCGGGTGCAGGCCCGCACCCTCGATTCACCACCCGCTGATCCCCACCTATCATTCAGCGTGATAATACATTTCGGCCCGTTCGATTCGTGCCTCTCGCGCAAGACACTCACACTCCGCCCATCACTAATACATTGGCGGAGTTCTCCATGGAACAATCACTCAAACCCTTGCGCTTCCCCCTCGCAGCCCTGGCTGTGGTGGTGATCAGCGCTTGCGGCCGAACCCCCGACGCCGTGCAGGCTCCCGCCGCGCCGAAGGTCACCGTGGCCAAGGTGATCGAGCAACCGATCAATGAATGGGACGAGTTCACCGGCCGCCTCGAAGCCCCGGAAACCGTCGAGGTGCGCCCGCGGGTGTCCGGCCAGATCGACCAGGTCGCCTTCACCGAGGGCGCCCAGGTCAAGAAAGGCGACCTGCTGTTCCAGATCGACCCGCGCCCGTTCCAGGCTGAAGTCCGCCGCCTCGAAGCCCAGTTGCAACAAGCCAAGGCCACCGCCATCCGCAGCGCCAATGAAGCCCGCCGTGGTGAGCGCCTGCGCGACAGCAACGCCATTTCCGCCGAGCTGGCCGAATCGCGCAGCAGCGCCGCTGCCGAAGCCCGGGCCGGGGTCGACGCCATCCAGGCACAACTGGACCTCGCCCGCCTGAACCTCAGCTTTACCCGGGTTACCGCGCCGATCAGCGGCCGGGTCAGCCGCGCCGCGTTCACGGCCGGCAACATCGTCAGCGCCGACGTGACCCCGCTGACCAGCGTGGTCTCCACCGACAAGGTCTACGCCTACTTCGACGCCGACGAGCGCGTGTACCTCAAGTACACCCAGCTGGCGCGCGAAGGCCAACGCGGCCAGAGCACCCCGGTGTACCTCGGCCTGACCAATGAAACCGGCACCCCTCACCTGGGCCAGATGAACTTCGTCGACAACCAGGTCAACCCGCGCACGGGCACCATCCGTGGCCGCGCCGTGTTCGACAACCGCGACGGCCAATTCACCCCGGGCCTGTATGCCCGGCTGAAGCTGGTGGGCAGCGCCCAGTACGACGCCGTACTGATCAACGACGAGGCCGTGGGCACCGACCTTGGCAAGAAGTTCGTGCTGGTCATGGACAAGGACAACAAGGCCGCCTACCGCGCCGTGGAACTGGGGCCGAAACTCGAAGGCCTGCGCATCGTGCGCAGCGGCCTGGGCAAGGACGAGCGCATCGTGGTCAAGGGCCTGCAGCGCGTACGCCCGGGTTCGCCGGTGACGCCGCAGGAAACCCAGATGGCCAGCGAGCAGACCCTCGCCGCCCTCGCCCAACAGCGCCAGGCCCTGGAGGCCAGCAACCCGGCGCCCAAAGTGGCGGGCAACAACGTGAAAAACGCCAGCGCCCAGGCGCCACGCGGTTAAGGGACCAGACCGATGAACTTCTCCAAATTCTTCATAACCCGGCCGATCTTCGCCGCCGTGCTGTCGCTGGTGCTGCTGATTGCCGGCTCGATCTCGCTGTTCCAGTTACCCATCAGCGAATACCCCGAGGTAGTGCCGCCAACCGTGGTGGTACGCGCCAACTTCCCGGGTGCCAACCCGAAAGTCATCGGCGAAACCGTGGCTGCGCCGCTGGAGCAAGCCATTACCGGTGTGGAGAACATGCTGTACATGTCTTCCCAGTCCACCGCTGACGGCAAGCTGACGCTCACCATCACCTTCGCCTTGGGCACCGACCTGGACAACGCCCAGGTGCAGGTGCAGAACCGCGTCACCCGCACCCAGCCCAAGCTGCCGGAAGAAGTGACCCGCATCGGTATCACCGTCGACAAGGCCTCGCCCGACCTGACCATGGTCGTGCACCTGACCTCGCCGGACAACCGCTACGACATGCTCTACCTGTCCAACTATGCCATCCTCAATATCAAGGACGAGTTGGCACGCCTTGGCGGCGTGGGTGATGTGCAGCTGTTCGGCATGGGCGACTACTCGCTGCGCGTCTGGCTCGACCCGAACAAGACCGCCTCGCGCAACCTCACCGCCAGTGACGTGGTCGCAGCCATTCGTGAACAGAACCGCCAGGTCGCCGCCGGCCAGTTGGGCGCCCCGCCCGCCCCGGGTTCGACCAGCTTCCAGTTGTCGATCAACACCCAGGGTCGCCTGGTCAACGAGGAAGAGTTCGAGAACATCATCATCCGCGCCGGCGCCGACGGCGAAATCACCCGGCTGAAAGACATCGCCCGGGTCGAGCTCGGCTCCAGCCAATATGCCCTGCGCTCGTTGCTGAACAACCAGCCGGCAGTGGCACTGCCGATCTTCCAGCGCCCAGGCTCGAACGCCATCGAGATCTCCGACGAAGTACGGGCAAAAATGGCCGAGCTGAAGAAGGACTTCCCCGAAGGCATGGACTACAGCATCGTCTATGACCCGACCGTGTTCGTGCGCGGCTCCATCGAGGCGGTGGTGCACACCCTGTTCGAAGCGCTGGTGCTGGTGGTGCTGGTGGTCATCCTGTTCCTGCAAACCTGGCGCGCCTCGATCATCCCGTTGCTGGCGGTGCCGGTATCGCTGATCGGCACCTTTGCGGTCATGCACCTGTTCGGCTTCTCGCTCAACGCGCTGTCATTGTTCGGCCTGGTGCTGGCCATCGGTATCGTGGTGGACGACGCCATCGTGGTGGTGGAAAACGTCGAGCGCAATATCGGCTTGGGCCTCAAACCCCTGGAGGCGACGCAGAAGGCCATGGCCGAAGTGACCGGGCCGATCATCGCCACCGCCTTGGTCCTGTGTGCGGTGTTCGTGCCTGCTGCCTTCATTTCCGGCCTGACCGGGCAGTTCTACAAGCAGTTCGCGCTGACCATCGCCATTTCCACGGTGATCTCGGCATTCAACTCGCTGACCCTGTCACCGGCGTTGGCTGCCGTGCTGCTCAAGGAACACCATGCGCCCAAGGACCGTTTCTCGCGGTTACTGGAAAAACTCCTGGGCAGCTGGCTGTTCGCCCCGTTCAACCGCTTTTTCGACCGTGCCTCGCACCGCTACGTGGGCGGCGTGCGCCGGGTCATTCGCTCCAGCGGCATCGCCCTGTTCGTGTACGCTGGCCTGATGGGCCTGACCTACCTGGGTTTCTCGTCTACCCCCACCGGCTTTGTACCGGCCCAGGACAAGCAATACCTGGTGGCCTTCGCCCAGTTGCCCGACGCTGCCAGCCTCGACCGCACCGAGGCGGTGATCAAGCGCATGAGCGAAATCGCCCTCAAGCAACCTGGCGTGGCCGACTCGGTCGCCTTCCCTGGCCTGTCGATCAACGGCTTCACCAACAGCCCGAACAGCGGCATCGTGTTCACTCCACTCAAGCCGTTTGACGAGCGCAAGGACCCAAGCCAGTCGGCTGCCGCCATCGCTGCCGCGCTCAATGCCCAGTTCGCCGACATTCAGGACGCCTACATCGCGATCTTCCCGCCACCGCCGGTACAAGGCCTGGGCACCATCGGCGGCTTCCGCCTGCAGATCGAAGACCGCGGCAACCTGGGCTACGAAGCGCTGTACAAGGAAACCCAGAACATCATTGCCAAAAGCCACGAGGTGCCGGAGCTGGCGGGCCTGTTCACCAGCTACCAGGTCAACGTGCCGCAGGTCGATGCCGCCATCGACCGGGAAAAGGCCAAGACCCATGGCGTGGCGATCAGCGACATCTTCGACACCCTGCAGGTCTACCTGGGCTCGCTGTACACCAACGACTTCAACCGCTTTGGCCGCACTTACCAGGTCAACGTCCAGGCTGAGCAGCAGTTCCGCCTCGATGCCGAGCAAATCGGCCAATTGAAGGTGCGCAACAACCTGGGCGAGATGATACCGCTGGCGACCTTCCTCAAGGTCAGCGATACCTCCGGGCCGGACCGTGTGATGCACTACAACGGTTTCATCACCGCTGAAATCAACGGTGCCGCAGCCCCTGGCTACAGCTCCGGCCAGGCCGAGGCGGCCATCGAAAAACTGCTGAAAGCGGAACTGCCCAACGGCATGACCTTCGAGTGGACCGACCTGACCTATCAGCAGATCCTGTCGGGCAATACCGCGCTGTTCGTGTTCCCGCTGTGCGTGCTGCTGGCCTTCCTGGTACTGGCTGCCCAGTACGAAAGCTGGAGCCTGCCGCTGGCCGTGATCCTGATCGTGCCGATGACCCTGCTGTCGGCGATCACCGGTGTGATCGTATCGGGTGGCGACAACAACATCTTCACCCAGATCGGGCTGATCGTACTGGTGGGCCTGGCGTGCAAGAACGCGATCCTGATCGTCGAGTTCGCCAAGGACGAACAGGCCAAGGGCCTCGACCCGCTGGCTGCCGTGCTGGAAGCGTGCCGCCTGCGGCTGCGGCCGATCCTGATGACCTCCATCGCCTTCATCATGGGCGTGGTGCCGCTGGTGTTCAGCTCGGGGGCAGGCTCGGAAATGCGCCATGCCATGGGTGTGGCGGTGTTCTCCGGAATGATCGGCGTGACCGTATTCGGCCTGTTCCTCACCCCGGTGTTCTTCTTCCTGATCCGCCGTTTCGTCGAGCGTCGCCAGGCCCGCAAGGCCGAACGCGTGCAAGTGCTGGAGAACCACGCATGAACCTGCTCAAACCCCTGACGCCAAGCCTGCTGGCCCTGGCCCTGGCCGCCTGCGCGGTCGGCCCGGACTACCAGGCCCCCGCCACCGCACCTGCCCAGCTGGGCGCCGATGCGCAGGCCAAGGCCTATGACCGCAGCCACTTTGAAAGCTTGTGGTGGAAGCAGTTCGACGACCCGGTACTGAACCAGCTGGTGCAGGCTTCGTTGACCGGCAACCGGGATCTGCGCGTGGCCTTTGCCCGCCTGAAGTCGGCCCGCTCGATCCGTGAAGACGCCGAGAACGACCCGTTCCCGGTGGTCACCAGCCGTGCCAGCAGCGATATCGGCAAAGGCCAGGTTCCTGGCCAGACCGAGCAACGGGTGAACAGCGAACGCTATGACCTGGGCCTGGACATGGCCTGGGAGCTGGACCTGTTCGGCCGCATCCAGCGCCAGATCGAAGCCAGTGAAGCGCAGGAAGCGGCCGCTGCCGCCGACCTGCAGCAGTTGCAGGTCAGCCTGATCGCCGAACTGGTCGATGCCTATGGGCAATTACGCGGTGCACAGCTGCGCGAGAAGATTGCCCTGGCCAACCTCAAGACCCAGCAGCAATCGCGCAGCATCACCGAAACCCTGCGCGACGCCGGGGTCGGCAACGACCTCGACGTGGTACGCGCCGATGCCCGCCTGGCCGGGGTCGAAGCGACCGTGCCGCAACTGCAGGCCGAACAGGCCCGGGCGCGGCATCGCATCGCCACCCTCCTCGGCCAGCGCCCCGACGCCCTCAGCATAGACTTGTCGCCCAAGGCGCTGCCGGCCATCGCCAAGGCGCTGCCGGTGGGCGACCCCGGCGAACTGCTGCGCCGCCGCCCGGACATTCGCAGCGCCGAACGCCAACTGGCAGCCGCCACGGCCAACGTCGGCGTCGCCACCGCCGACCTGTTCCCGCGGGTCAGCCTCAGCGGTTTCCTGGGCTTTACCGCCGCGCGCGGGTCGCAGCTCGGCTCATCGGCGGCCAATGCCTGGGCCTTGGGCCCCAGCATTACCTGGGCGGCGTTCGACTTGGGCAGCGTGCGGGCCCGCCTGCGCGGGGCCAAGGCCGACGCCGAAGGCGCCATGGCCAATTACGAGCAACAGGTGTTGCTGGCACTGGAAGAGTCGGCCAACGCCTTCAGCGACTACGCCAAGACCCAACAACGGCTGCTGTCGTTGATGCGCCAGAGCGAAGCCAGCCGCAAGGCGGCGCAACTGGCCTCGATTCGCTATCGCGAGGGGACCGTGGACTACCTGGTGCTGCTCGATGCCGAACGCGAACGGCTGAGTGCCGAAGATGCGCAAGCGCAAGGCGAGGTCGAGCTGTACCGCGGCATCGTTTCTATCTACAAAGCCCTGGGTGGCGGCTGGCAACCGCAGACCGTGGCCAGCGCGCACTGACCCCAGGCACAACCATGGCCTGTGGCGCTACACCGCTGCAGGCCGTTAGCGCAATATGGCGTGGTCATGGTCGATGTCGGGCACAGGCACCTGCCCGCGTTGCACGACCAGCCACTCGCGCATGCGCTCGGTGTCGAATATCTGCCCCTCATCCATCATCGCCAGGATCAGCGACTGGGACATTCGGTAACACCCGCATTGGGCACAGCGCCGCTCCTCCCATCCAAGGGTGCATTCGACGGATTCCGCGTGCCCTGCGCAAATCAGACAACTCATGTTAGCCCCCTTTCTTG
Source organism: Pseudomonas sp. PARCl1 (assembly GCF_947311875.1). Taxonomy (NCBI): domain Bacteria; kingdom Pseudomonadati; phylum Pseudomonadota; class Gammaproteobacteria; order Pseudomonadales; family Pseudomonadaceae; genus Pseudomonas; species Pseudomonas sp. PARCl1. The sequence goes on along the minus strand of NZ_CAMZMX010000015.1, from coordinate 76,249 downwards.
TTCTTCCGTGGAGGTGATGGAGGTAGTGCAGTAGGTGGAGACTGGACTCCCGACTAACATGGGATATTCATGCCAACTTGAAAATTCCGTACCTTTAGTCTGGAAAGTTGCGAGCAAGATCACAGGGCCAACCGCCCGCGCTCGACCGCATACACAAGCTTTCCTTCCCGTTGCCTACTCCCGACACCCACCATCATGAGCGGTTCTAAATCATTAGTGATTTATCTTCAATATCATTCATGTAGGGCCCCTGCCTAGAATACGGCCTGAACACGGACATCACGTCGCTCGCGCCATGGCAATAGTTGCCTGCTTGCACTACCCAACGGCACGAGCAGGCATCAGGACACCGTACAACATGGCTTACGCACCGCAATTCACTGTGCAGCGCATCGCTTTCGACGAGCACTACCAGCCCGGCGAAAATACCCGCATCACCACCAATTTCGCCAACCTGGCGCGGGGGGAAAACCGCCAGGAAAACCTGCGCAACACCTTGCAGATGATCGACAACCGCTTCAACGCCCTGGCGCACTGGGACAATGCTTATGCAGACCGCTACAGCGTAGAGCTGGATATCATTTCGGTGGAACTGCACCTGCACAGTGAACAGCGCAGCAGCGGCCTGCCGCTGATCGAGCTGTTGCAGACCCATATCGTCGACCACACCACCAACCGCCGTATCGACGGCATGGTCGGTAACAACTTTTCCTCGTACGTGCGGGACTACGACTTCAGTGTGTTGTTGCTGGAACACAACAAGGGTCGGCCAAGCTTCAGCACGCCGGACAACTTTGGCGAACTGCATGGCAAGCTGTTCAAGTGCTTCATCAACTCGGCCACCTACAAGGCTCACTTCGACAAGCCGCCGGTCATCTGCCTGAGTGTGTCGAGCAGCAGGGTTTACCACCGCACTGAAAACCAGCACCCGGTGCTGGGCGTGGAGTATCACCAGAACGACCACTCGCTGACCGACGAATACTTCAGCAGGATGGGGCTCAAGGTGCGCTACTTCATGCCGCCCGGCAGTGTGGCGCCATTGGCCTTCTACTTTGCCGGTGACCTGTTGGCCGACTACAACGACCTGGAGCTGATCAGCACCATCAGCACCATGGAAACCTTTCAGAAGATCTACCGCCCCGAGATCTACAACGCCAATGCGGCAGCCGCAATGGCCTACCGACCGAGCCTGCAGCACCAGGACTATTCGCTTACACGCATTGTCTACGACCGCGAAGAGCGCAGCCGCCTGGCGCTCGAACAAGGCAGGTTTGCCGAGGAGCGCTTCGTCAAACCGTACCAGGCCACCCTGGAGCAATGGTCCGCTCAATACGCCAGCTGATCACCCCAACGCACAAGGTAACCGCTGATGAACACGCTACTTCCCACCTCCACTGCCGGCAGTTTGCCCAAGCCGACCTGGCTGGCGGAGCCTGAAACACTCTGGTCACCCTGGAAATTGCAGGGCGCGCAGCTGGCCGAAGGCAAGCAGGACGCCTTGCGCCTGGCCTTGCAGGAACAGCAGCACGCGGGCATCGATATCGTCAGTGACGGCGAACAGACCCGCCAACATTTCGTGACCACGTTCATCGAACACCTGAGCGGGGTCGATTTCCAGCAACGCCAGACCGTGCGCATTCGCGATCGCTACGACGCCAGCGTGCCCTCGGTGGTGGGTGCTGTCGCGCGACAGGCACCGGTGTTCGTCGACGATGCCAGGTTCCTCCGCCAGCAAACTGCCCAGCCAATAAAGTGGGCGCTGCCGGGCCCCATGACCATGATCGACACGCTGTATGACAGCCATTACAAAAGCCGGGAAAAACTGGCCTGGGAATTCGCCAGGCTACTCAACCAGGAAGCCCTGGAACTGGAAGCGGCGGGCGTCGATATCATCCAGTTCGACGAACCGGCGTTCAATGTGTTCTTCGATGAGGTCAACGACTGGGGCGTGGCCGCCCTGGAGCGCGCCGTTCAAGGGCTCAAGTGCGAAACCGCGGTGCACATCTGCTATGGCTACGGGATCAAGGCCAACACCGACTGGAAACAGACCCTGGGGGCGCAATGGCGGCAATATGAGCAGGTGTTCCCGACGTTGCAGCAGTCGAGCATCGATATCATTTCGCTGGAGTGCCACAACGCCCATGTGCCGATGGAACTGCTTGAGCTGATTCGGGGCAAGAAGGTCATGGTCGGTGCCATCGATGTCGCCAACCCTGCCATCGAAACACCCGAAGCCGTGGCCGACACCCTGCGCAAGGCGTTGCAGTTCGTCGATGCCGACAAGCTCTACCCCTGCACTAACTGCGGCATGGCCCCACTGCCGCGCGCGGTCGCCAGCGGCAAGCTCAAGGCGTTGAGCGCCGGGGCTGCCATCGTTCGCCAGGAACTGACCGCCAACGCGGGTTGAGGTGTTGAACCGCCTGCCTGGCCGGCATGGCAGTACGCACCAACGCGGTTCAAAAAACGCGGCTGCACACCAGGCGCCCTGTTTTGATGCACGCCGGCCGGTCAGCCGGCCGCCACCTCAACCCGCCTGGACCAGGCGCCGCCCAGCAAAACCGCTGCCCACCGCCCATTCCCTGGCCTGCCCGGCACTGCACCGGGTTTTCGGCACTTTCATTGCAATGCTGGTTGGTGAACGGAATGCACCCGCAACCCAACGCGACCGAGGCTGAAGACACCCCCACTTACCAGCAAGGCAGCACCCTGAAAGACGCAGATGAACGGCAATGAAGCTGCCGGTAACGGCGGCAAGGAGTGGGTATGTCCCGGGCTTTTTTCAATGAAATGTACGACGCGAACGGCAGCTGCCGCCCGCACTACCAAGAGTTCGCCCGCTGGCTGGCGAACACCCCGCTGGAGCTGCTGGAGCAGCGCCGGCGCGAGGCCGACCTGCTGTTCCACCGCGCCGGTATCACCTTTACCTTGTATGGCGACAAACAGGACACCGAGCGGCTGATCCCCTTCGATATCATCCCGCGCAGCATCCGCGCCAGCGAGTGGCGTACGGTCGAGCGCGGCTGTATCCAGCGCGTGCAGGCCCTGAACCTGTTTTTGGAAGACATCTACCACGACCAGCGCATCCTCAAGGCCGGGATCATCCCGCCAGAGCAGGTCCTGGCCAACGAGGGTTATCAGATCGCCATGCAGGGCCTGGACCTGCACCGGGGCCTGTATGCGCACATCGCCGGCGTGGACCTGGTGCGCGATGGCGATGGCAGCTATTTCGTGCTGGAAGACAACCTGCGCACCCCCAGTGGTGTCAGCTACATGCTCGAAGACCGCAAGATGATGATGCGCCTGTTCCCCGAGCTGTTCGCCGCCCAGCGCATCGCGCCCATCGACCACTACCCCAACCTGCTGCTGGACACGCTCAAGAGCGCCAGCCCGCTGGATAACCCCACCGCTGTGCTGCTTACCCCAGGGCGCTTCAACAGTGCCTATTTCGAGCATGCCTTCCTGGCCCGCGAAATGGGCATCGAGCTGGTCGAAGGCGCCGATCTGTTCGTGCGCGACGAGCATGTGTACATGCGCACGACCGCCGGCCCGCAACGGGTCGATGTGATTTACCGCAGGCTGGACGACGACTACCTCGACCCCCTCTCGTTCAACCCCGACTCGATGCTGGGCGTGCCCGGGCTGATTTCGGTGTACCGCGCCGGCAACGTAGTGCTGGCCAACGCGGTGGGCACCGGCGTAGCCGACGACAAGTCGATCTACCCCTATGTCGCCGACATGATCCGCTTCTACCTGGGCGAGGAGCCGATCCTCAACAACGTACCGACGTGGCAGTGCCGCAAGCCGGCCGACCTGTCCCATGTACTGGCCAACTTGCCCGAGCTGGTGGTCAAGGAAACCCAGGGCTCTGGCGGCTACGGCATGCTGGTCGGGCCGGCCGCCACTGCCGCGCAGATCGAGGACTTCCGCGCCCGCATCAAAGCGCGTCCACATGCCTATATCGCGCAACCGACCTTGTGCCTGTCCACCTGCCCGACCTTCGTCGACAGCGGCATCGCGCCGCGGCATATCGACCTGCGCCCGTTCGTACTGTCGGGCAGCGAAACCCGCCTGGTGCCAGGCGGCCTGACCCGCGTGGCGCTGAAGGAAGGCTCGCTGGTGGTCAACTCGTCACAAGGTGGCGGCACCAAAGACACCTGGGTGGTGGAGGACTGAACCATGCTTTCGCGAACTGCTTCTGATCTGTACTGGATGTCCCGCTACCTGGAACGTGCGGAAAACCTGGCGCGCATGCTCGAGGTCAGCTACTCGCTGTCACTGATGCCGCAGGCGGGGCGCAGCGACGGCCATGCCGAACTGGCCATGTCACTGTTGGCCTCGGGCACGCTCGACGACTACATCCGTCGCCACGCCGAGCTCGACACCGAGCGCATGCTGCATTTCTTCGCCCTCGATGCCACCAACCCCGGCAGCATCTACTGCTGCCTGCAGGCGGCCAGGACCAACGCCCATGCAGTGCGCGGGCGGATCACTGCCGACATGTGGGAGAACATCAACGCCACCTGGATCGAAATGCGCAACATTGCCAGCAACGGGCTGGGCCGCTACGGCATCAGCCAGTTCTGTGACTGGGTCAAGGAGCGCTCGCACCTGTTCCGCGGCGCCACCTCCGGTACCATCATGCGCAACGATGCCTACAGCTTCATTCGCCTGGGCACCTTCCTGGAACGGGCCGACAACACCCTGCGGCTGCTCGATGCGCGCTATGAAATGTTCGGCGAGGCCTCCGACGAGGTCAGCGACGACTCGGCCAGGGGTTTTTACCAGTGGAGTGCCTTGCTGCGCGCCCTGACCTCCTACGAAGCCTTCAATGAAATCTACCGCGCCGCGCCCAGTGCCGGGCCGGTTTCCGAATTGCTGTTGCTGCGCGTCGACGTGCCGCGCTCGCTGCATGCCTGTATCGAGGAGCTGGACCAGATCCTGGCCGGCCTGCCTGGCAGTACCGGGCGAGCGGCCCAGCGGCTGGCCGCCGAGCTCAACGCGCGGCTGCGCTACACCGCCATCGACGAAATCCTCGACGCCGGGCTGCATCCCTGGCTCAGCGATTTCATCGGCCGCGTCAACCAACTGGGCCAGGCGGTCCATCACTCCTACCTGGAGGTTGTATGAAACTGTCCATCCGCCACGACACCACCTACAGCTACGCCAGTGATGTGTCCAACAGCATTCAGCTCCTGCGCCTTACCCCGCGCAGCAGCGAACGCCAGCGCATCGTCGAATGGCAACTGGACCTGCCTTGCAAGGTGAAGAGCCAGATCGACCCGTACGGCAACATCCTGCATGTGCTGACGCTGGACAAGCCCCATGGGCACCTGGCCCTCACTGCCAGCGGTCAGGTCGAAATCGACCCGGCCTGCGAACAGGAGGCAGCCTGCCAGTCACCCCTGCCGTTCTTGCGTGGCAGCCACCTGACCCTGGCCGATGACGCGCTGGTGGCCTTCGCCGCCCAGCAATGCGGCACGCACCGTGACCGCGCCGCATTGATCGACCTGATGCAGGGGCTGGCCGAGCGCATGCCCTACAGCCCAGGGTCGACCTCCGTCGGCACTACGGCCAGCGAAGCGTTCAATGCCGGTGCGGGCGTGTGCCAGGACCATACCCATGCCTTCCTGGCCTGCGCCCGTAGCCTGGGGGTGCCGGCCCGCTATGTTTCCGGCTACCTGTGCACCGAGGATGAACAGCACCTGGCCAGCCATGCATGGGCCGAAGCCTGGGTCGACGACGCCTGGTACAGCTTCGACATCACCAACCGCCTGACCCGGCCCGAGCGGCACCTGAAGCTGGCCGTGGGCCTGGACTACCTCGACGCCTGCCCGGTCAGGGGCGTGCGCCGCGGGGGTGGCACCGAGTCCATGCAAGCCAGTGTTCACGTGCATCGCCAGTGACGCCTGGCCCTCAAGCCAGCCTTGCTGCGCGCCTGCAGCAAGGCCACTACCTCTGCCACACAAGGGAACTTGCATGACTTACTGTGTCGCCATGCACCTGCAAGACGGGCTGGTTTTCATCAGCGACTCACGCACCAATGCCGGTATCGACCAGATCTCCACCTTTGCCAAGTTGTTCGTCTTCAGCGTACCCGGTGAGCGCCTGATCGTGCTGCAGACGGCGGGCAACCTGGCAACCTCGCAGTCAGTGGTCAACCTGCTGCAGCAACGCAGCCAGGGCAGCGGCCCGCACCTGCTGAATGTCGCCACGCTCTACGATGCCACCGTGCTGGTGGCCGATACCTTGCGCGAGGTGGTGTGCCGCGACCGCAGCAAGCTGACGGCCGGTATCGACCTGAGCAGCTCGTTCATCGTCGGTGGCCAGATTGCGGGCGGGCCGATGGCGATCTACAACGTCTATGCCCAGGGCAACTTTTTCCAGGCCACGCGCGACACGCCTTTCCTGCAGTTGGGGGAAAGCAAATACGGTCGGCCCATACTCGACCGCAACCTGGAGTACCGCACCCCGCTGGATGAGGCGTTGCGCTGTGGCCTGATCTCGTTCGACTCCACCATCCGCAGCAACCTGTCGGTAGGCATGCCGCTGGACTTGCTGGTGTACCGAGCCGATGCCTTGGAGGCACCGCAGCCCATCCGCATCGCCAGCGACGATGCCTATTACCAGCAGATTCGCCGGCAGTGGGGCGAAGGCCTGAAAACCTTGCTGGCCGAGCTGCCGGCGCCGCCGTATGGCTGATGGGGGAATGGCCAGGAAATCCCGGCCAGCATGCCCGGCCTTTTCGTGGATGAGCCCGCCCCCTCAAAGGGCGGTGCCGCCCCCCAATACGCCTCATGCCCCTCAGCCCAGCAACTGGCTCAATACCGCACGCAACTTGCCTGGTTTCACCGGTTTGTTCAGCAACGGTGCGCCAAGCTTGCGCAACGAGCGCCGGCACTGGTCACTGCGGTCGGCCGTGATGATGACCGCGGGTATGGCGCTGGCGTAATGTTCGCGCAACTGCCGCACCACATCACAGCCCACCACGCCGTGATCCAGATGAAAGTCAGCCAGGATCAGCTCCGGGGCGCGCCCTTCAAGCGCCTGCAAGGCACCCTGCTGATCGGTGGCGGTGACCACTTCGCAGCCCCACTGCCCCAGCAACGCGCCCATGCTTTCGAGAATGCTCACTTCGTTGTCCAGCACCAGCAGGCGACGGCCCGGCAGCGGGTTGCCGGCAGTGGGCTGGGGCAGCGTGGGCTGCAGGAGCGGCGGCAGCGCCTGGCCAAGCGGCACCTCGATGCTGAACACCGAGCCACGCCCCGGCCACGAACGCACTTCGATCCGGTAGCCGAGAATCTTGGCGATCCGCTCGACGATGGCCAACCCCAGGCCTACGCCCTTGCGGTCCGCCGCGCGGCCAACGTCCAGCTGGTTGAACTCCAGGAATATGGCTTGCAACCGGTCCTGGGCAATGCCGCGCCCGCTGTCCCATACCTCCAGGCGCAAGTGTTCGCCGCGGCGCCTTGCCCCCAACAGAACGCGGCCCTCGTCGGTGTAGCGGCAGGCATTGCTGAGGAAGTTGCGCAGAATGCGCGTCAGCAAGCGCAGATCCGTGCTGACGGCATAATCGGGAACCCTGGCGTGAAATTTCAGGCCCGCGGCATCGGCCACCGAGCGGAATTCTGAAATCAAAGGCGCAAACAGCTCGTCCAGGCGATAAACCGCCACATCGGGCCTGACCGCAGCCTGGTCGAGCCGCGAGATATCCAGCAAATCGGTCAGCAGGTCTTCGGCGCCCTCCAGCGCCTGGTGGGTACGCTCCACCAGCACATGTTCGGCGTCTGGCAGCGGCCGCTCACGCAAGGTGGAGATCAACAGGCGCGCGGCGTTCAGCGGTTGCAGCAGGTCATGGCTGGCAGCGGCCAGGTACTTGTCCTTGCTGCGGTTGGCGGCTTCGGCAGCATCGCGCGCCTCGATCAGCTCATCGGTACGTGCAGCAACCCGTTGCTCCAGTTCGTCATTGAGCTGTTGCAGGCGCTGCTGGGCCTGCTTGCGCTCGGTGATATCGGCCACGAAGCCTTCAACCAGGCCTTCGTGACCGGGCTTGAGCAGCAGGTTCATCAGCACGTCGAGGTGGCTGCCATCCTTGCGCCGCAGCCGGGTTTCATAGCCATGCAGGCTGTGCTCCCGGGCGAGAATCGCGGTAATCGCCTGCAGCTCTTGCGCACCGCCATCGAACAGGTGGGTTGCCAGGTCGGTCAGGGAAAACAGCACTTGCTGTGGGTCGTCATAGCCGAGCATGCGGGCCAGTGCCGGGTTGGCAGCACGCATGCCGTCCTGCAGGCTGGCCTGGAAAATGCCGTGCACGGCGTTCTCGAACAGCCATTTGTAGCGGTTGCGCTCGGCTTCCAGTTCATCCAGCCGGGCAGATAATTCCGGGTAGTGGCTTTTACGCGCCGAGTGGTCGCCCAGGCCTAGTAGCCCCGCCAGCGCGCGCTGCTGCTCGTCAGAGGGCCTCGCCATAGACCACCTCGACATCTCGCTGGCTCGACGCGCGCGGGTTGGTGAGGATGCACGGGTCATCCATCGCATGTTGCGACAGGAACGGAATATCGGCCGTGCGCACCCCGTGCAGGCCCAAGGTTTCATGGAAGCCGATGGCGTGCTTCAGGGCAATCAGGTGTTCCACCAGCCGGCCGCAGATCTGCCGGTGGTTGAGGCCGCGGCAGTCGATGCCGAAGACCTCGGCAATGACCTTGAAGCGCTCGGGCGCCGAACTGTAGTTGAACGCCACCACGTGCTCGACCAGCACCGCATTGCACAGGCCATGAGGCAGGTCGAGGAAACCGCCGAGGCTGTGCGACATGGCATGCACCGCGCCCAGGATCGCGTTGGAGAACGCCAGCCCCGCCTGCATGCTGCCGAGCATGATCTTCTCGCGCAGGGCGATGTCGCCGGGGTTGGCGATCATTTCCACCAGGTTGCCGTTGATCAGGCGCATGGCTTCCAGCGCATGGGGGTCGGTCAGCGGGCCATGACCGGTAGACACGAACGCCTCGATGGCATGCACCAGCGCGTCGATGCCGGTACAGGCCGACAGGAACGGGTCCATGCTCAACGTGGTTTGCGGGTCGATCAGCGACACGTCGGGCACCACCGCCTTGCTGACGATGGAGAACTTCATGCGCTCCTGCTGGTTGGAGATGATCACGAACTGCGACACATCGGCCGAGGTACCGGCGGTGGTCGGGATCAGGATCAACGGCGGGCTGGGCACGCGAATCATGTCCACGCCCTCGAACTCAAGGATGCTGCGCCCGTGGGCGACCACGATCCCAATGGCCTTGCCGCAATCCATCGGGCTGCCACCACCGACCGCGACGATCACATCGCAGTGGTTCTGCCGGTAGATCTCGGCGCCGAGCATCACCTCCTCGACCCGGGGGTTGGGCGAGACGGCCGTGTACAGGCAATAGTCGATACCCTGCGCCTGCAGGCTGGCCTCGACGTCGGCCACCCAGCCAGCGGCAATCACCCCAGGGTCGCTGACCACCAGGACCTTGCGCGCACCAAAGGTCTTGGCGTAGTTGGCCACATTATGTCGGCAGCCGGCACCAAAGATGATTTCAGGCGAAACGAACTTGCGAAGGGGGCTGAAACTCTGGCTCATCGTAAAGCCTGTTCTTATTGTTCTGGAAGATAACCGCCAGCGTAAAGCATCCCGCGGCGAAAGCAACCAGACCAAAGCGGCACAGTCATCATTCGATCCACGCCTTGGCGCGGGCCACCTCCAGGAACGCCAGTACGTCCTCGCCAAGGCCGGGAACCCCGGGAAAACGCTGTGCCAGCTGGTCGATGATCGCTGCCGTACTGCGCTGGCCGTCCAGCAACTCCAGCACCCAGCCGGCACTGGCGTTGAGCTCGATGACGCCCCCGGGGTACAGCAGCACATGGCATGCCTGCAACGGGTCCCAGCGTAGCCGCAAGCCCTTGGCCAGGGCCAGTGTCTGCTGGCGGTCGATCAGTTTCACGGCAGGCACCGGGCGTGGGGATCCGGCCACCTTGACGGTGGCCGGGCAGGCATCAGCGGTTGGCGAAGTACATCGTCACTTCAAAGCCAATGCGCAGGTCGGTGTAGGCGGGTTTGGTCCACATGGGGCATGTCCTCTTCTTGTGCCGGGCGATTCCGGTAGAGGCATTAATGCATGGGCGGTGGTGAGGGCGAATGCTACTTTGGAACGAGTTTGCCGGGTGCATTGGTAGCAACGGGGTTGCCACACATTGCCATCAGGCCAGCCAGGGCGCCTGGGCAGGCGGCCTGGCATTCGCTGCACCGCTACAGCAATGAGGGGTGGCTGCGCAGCCTGGCCGCGACACCAGGCCGCTGCGCCAACCGCGCAGGTTCATCAGGGGGTCAGAAGAAGCCCAACGGGTTGATGTCGTAGCTCACCAGCAGGTTCTTGGTCTGCTGGTAATGGTCGAGCATCATCTTGTGCGTCTCACGGCCCACACCCGACTTCTTGTAGCCACCGAATGCCGCATGCGCGGGGTACAGGTGGTAGCAGTTGGTCCATACCCGGCCGGCCTTGATGCCGCGGCCCATGCGGTAGGCACGGTTGATGTCGCGGGTCCAGAGGCCGGCCCCCAGGCCGAACTCGCTGTCGTTGGCGATCGCCAGGGCCTCGGCTTCGTCCTTGAAGGTGGTCACCCCCACCACCGGGCCGAAGATCTCTTCCTGGAACACGCGCATCCGGTTGTGGCCCTTGAGCAGGGTCGGCTGAATGTAATAGCCGCTGGCCAGGTCACCCTGCAGGCGCTCGGCAGCACCGCCAGTGAGCAATTCGGCACCCTCCTCCCGGGCAATCTGCAGGTACGAGAGGATCTTGTCGTACTGCTGCTCCGACGCCTGGGCGCCAACCATGGTTTCGGTGTCCAGCGGGTTGCCACGGCTGATCTTGGCGATCTTCTTCATCACCTCGGCCATGAACGGTTCGTAGATCGACTCCTGGATCAGCGCACGCGACGGGCAGGTGCACACCTCGCCCTGGTTGAAGAACGCCAACACCAGGCCCTCGGCGGCTTTCTCGATGAACGCCGGCTCCGCCTGCATGATGTCTTCGAAGAAGATGTTCGGCGACTTGCCACCCAGTTCGACGGTAGACGGGATGATGTTCTCGGCCGCGCACTTCATGATGTGCGAGCCCACCGGGGTGGACCCGGTGAAGGCGATCTTGGCAATACGCTTGCTGGTGGCCAGCGCCTCCCCAGCCTCACGGCCATAGCCCTGGACGATGTTCAGCACCCCGGCCGGCAGCAGGTCGGCGATCAGCTCGGCAAAAATGGTGATCGACAACGGCGTCTGCTCGGCCGGTTTCAGCACCACGCAGTTACCCGCCGCCAGCGCCGGGGCGAGTTTCCAGGCGGCCATCAGCAACGGGAAGTTCCACGGGATGATCTGCCCGACCACACCCAGGGGTTCGTGCAGGTGATACGCCACGGTGGTTTCGTTGATTTCCGCCGCGCCACCTTCCTGGGCACGAATGCAGCCCGCAAAATAACGGAAGTGGTCCGCGGCCAGCGGCACGTCGGCATTCAGGGTTTCGCGTACGGCCTTGCCGTTGTCCCAGCTTTCGGTGACCGCCAGCACTTCGAGGTTCTGTTCGATCCGGTCGGCGATTTTCAGCAGCGCCAGGGCCCGCTCCTGCACCGAGGTCTTGCCCCACGCGTCAGCCGCGGCATGGGCAGCGTCCAGGGCGCGCTCGATATCCTGTGCGCTAGAACGTGGGAATTCGGCGATCGGTTGGCCGTTGACCGGCGAGCTGTTGGTGAAGTACTGGCCAGCCAAGGGCGCCACGAACTCGCCATTGATGAAGTTGCCATAGCGCGGTTTGAAGGAAACGACGGCGCCTGGGGTTCCGGGTTGTGCGTAGATCATGCTGAGCCTCTGCAGGTCAATGCCTGTCCCACGACAGGCGATATGCCGATGGTAGAAAGCCCCGCCTGCCAGGCGAATGCATCGTTGGCAGCGGGGCTCTCGTCATTTGGTAGTAGGAGTCAGGGTTTGGCGCTGGCGGTCTGCTGCAACTGCTTGGGCAACTTGAAGGTCCAGAGCATGCCGCCCTGGTTGAAGTCCTTGACCCGCTTGGCCACTTCTCCGCCCCACAGCGGCACCGCGCCGCCCCAGCCGGACACCACCGATACGTACTGCTCGCCGTCCATTTCCCAGGTCACCGGCGAACCGAGCACGCCTGAGCCGGTCTGGAACTCCCAGACCTTGTCGCCGGTCTTGGCGTTGAACGCCTGCAGGAAGCCTTCCGGGGTACCGGTGAACACCAGGTTGCCCTTGGTGGTCAGTACCCCACCCCACAGCGGTGCATAGTTCTTGTGGCGCCACACTTCCTTGCCGCTGACCGGGTCGATGGCACGTAGCACACCGATGTAGTCTTCGTTGAGCGGCTTGATGGTGAAGCCGGCGCCCAGGAACGCCGCCCCTTTCTTGTAGGCAATGCCCTCGTTCCAGATGTCCATGCCCCACTCGTTGGACGGCACGTAGAACAGCCCGGTGTCCTGGTTATAGGCCATCGGCATCCAGTTTTTCGCACCGAGGAACGCCGGGGCAACGAACACCGAGCTGCCCTTGGCTTCGCTACCCGGTGCACCCGGGCGGCTGGCCTCGTTGTAGATCGGCCGGCCGTTCTTGTCCAGGCCAGTGGCCCAGGTGATTTTGTCGACGAAGGGGAAGCCGCGGATGAACTTGCCGTTGGTGCGGTCCAGCACGTAGAAGAAGCCGTTGCGGTCGGCAGTGGCAGCGGCCTTGACCTCTTTGCCGCCGTCCTTGTAGTTGAACGAGATCAGCTCGTTGACGCCATCAAAGTCCCAACCGTCGTGTGGCGTGCTCTGGAAATGCCATTTGATCGTGCCATCGTCCGGGTTCAGTGCCAGGCGCGATGAGGAATACAGGTTGTCCCCTGGGCGCAGGTGGGAGTTCCACGGTGCCGGGTTGCCGGTGCCGAACAGGATCAGGTTGGTTTCCGGGTCGTAGTAGCCGCCCAGCCACGGCGCTGCACCGCCGGTCTTCCACAGGTCGCCCGGCCAGGTCTTGCCGGCTTCGCCACCGGAAATACCGTTTTCGATGGCCTTGCCGTCCTTGTACACATACCCCATGTGGCCTTCCACGGTGGGGCGCATCCACAGCAGCTCACCGTTTTCCGGGTTGTAGGCCTGGATCTTGCCCACCACACCGAACTCGCCGCCAGCCACGCCGGTAATCAGCTTGCCGTTGACGATCATTGGCGCGGCGCTGATCGAATAGCCTTCCTTGTGGTCGGCCACCTTCTTGCTCCACACCACCTTGCCGGTGTCCTTGTTCAGCGCCACCAGCTTGGCGTCGAGGGTGCCGAAGAACACCAGGTTGCCGTACAACGCCACGCCCCGGTTGATCACGTCGCAGCATGGGCGGATGTCATCGGGCAGGCGCGCATCGTACTGCCACAGTTTCTTGCCGGTTCGCGCGTCCACGGCGAATACCCGCGAGTAGGAGCCGGTCAGGTACATCACCCCATCCTTGATCAGCGGCTGCGCCTGTTGGCCGCGCTGCTTCTCACCGCCGAAGGAAAACGCCCAGACCGGGCGCAGTTCCTTCACGTTGTTGGTGTTGAGCATGTCCAGCGGGCTGTAACGCTGGCCCTGCACGCCCAGGCCATTGGTCACGATCTGCTGGGGGTTCTTCGGGTCCTGGAGGATGTCTTCATTGCTGACGGCGGCGTGGGCAGCGCCGGCCAGCAACATGGCGCTGAGCACCAGGCTCACGGCGAACGCGGGACGACGTGGGGATCGGGTCATGTCGGCTACCTTTGGTTTTTTTGTTGTGCCCGGGAAATTTTCCCGGTGTGCCGGGAATTCTTGGTCCCGAGGTGTTTGCCAACAATTGCTCGCAGTGTGGAGATTTCTAGTTCCTTGGTAGCAGCTGCCTTTTGAACGAAAGGGGCGCAAAGCGGCCCCTGGGTTGGTGTCAGCGGAAATTGCCGGCGCTGCTGCGCCGCCCTTTCGCGACGCATGGCCGCTCCCACGCCGTAGTGTCTGGCTCAGGGCGTACTATCTACCCGCCGAAGTTGCCGGCGTTCGTACCGCGGGTATAGGTGGCTGACACTGCGAATAAGTTCGTAACGCGTCAGGCTCAGGCCGGCGAAGCGTTCGGGTATCGGGCTGCGGATCATTTCGGCCATATCGTCGCCACGGGCGGCGCCGTCGCGCAGCAGGTTGTCCAGCCAGGTGAGGTAGTCGCGCATCTGGACAAAGGGTTGCGCATCACTGGCCAGCGGCCCGTGGCCGGCTACCAGTTGCTTCCAGGGCAGCGCCTGCAAGGTGTCGAGGTCGTGCAGCCACACATCGAGGCCCGGGCTGTTGGGGGTGGTCAGGGCACGCTGATAAAACAGCAGGTCGCCGGCAAACAGCACCCCGGTCGTTTCATCGAGGATCGCCAGGTCCGCACCGGTATGCCCGCGTAGCCCGAGCAGGCGCAGGCGGTGCCCGCCCACATCGCGCACACCCCGTTCCACGACTCGGGTCGGCAGCACCACCTCGGTGCCTCGCATCCAGTCACCAACCAGGCGGTACATGTTTTCCGCCATGGCATCGCCTTGCTCGCGCAACAACGCAGCGGTGCCGGCCAGGGCACCGATGGGCACGTCGGTGAACGCCTGGTTGCCGAGCACATGGTCCGGGTGATGATGGGTCAGCAGCACTTCCAGCACCGGCTTGTCGGTCACCGTGGCAATCGCCTGGCGCAAGGCCTCGCCATAGCGTCTGGACGGCCCGCTGTCGATCACCACCACTCCCTCGTCGGTCACGATGAAGGCCGTGTTGACCACGTTGCCGCCATTGGCCTTGGCGAAATTGTCGGTACTGCCCTCCAGCAGCCAAGTACCCTCGGCAATCTGCCGGGGGGCGAGCCGGTAATCCAGGTTGGCCTGGGCCGGAAGGCCCAGGCACAACAGCAACAGCAGGATCCAACGCATGGCAGGCGCCTCGGTTCAGGGGTGGATGGCGACCGCGCTCAAGGCACTGCCGCCTCGAACTGGTTACCGCTGTTGTCCTGCAACAACAGCCGGGTCGGCCCGGGGCCCTGGATATCGAAACTCAGGTTCGGGTTCTCGCTGACCGCCGGGTACAGCGTCAGGCTGGCCAGGCGCTGGCCATCGGCGCCTTGCAACTCGGCATGGTTGAGGTAGAACTCGGGAATGCCACTGACCAGGCCGTTGTCCATCGGGTGCGCCACCTGCAGGCGCAGGCGGCTGCTGTCGCCACGCGGGTAGCGGCCCCCCAGCACCTCGCCGAGGTGCTCTTCCCAGCCGGGCTGGGTGCGCACCACGCTGGGGGCGGTACAACCACCGCCGGCAGCATCGATCAGGGTCGAGCCCACGTGCCACAGGCCGTCGCGCGTGAGCACCGCCGCGCGAAGTGGTGTGGCCTGCTCGATACGGATACGCAGCGATAACCACGGCAGTACCCGTTCGCCGGGCTGGAAGTCGACAATGCGCGGCAGCGGGTTGAGTTCGGCCCAGGCAATGATGCGCACCACCTCGCCAGTGAACGCGCGTGCATCGATTTCCAACGGCACCTGGCGTGCGTCCTCGGCAAAAGGGGGAGCCAGCAGCTTGACCCGCTCATCGAAGACGAACGCTGCCTGGTCGAGCAGTTGCTTGTGGTAGAAGTCCCACATCACCGAGGGCACCGGGTCCTGGTTGGCAGGCGGCTCGCTGGCCAGGGCCTGGCTTGCCCAAGATAGCCAGCAGGCCAGCAGCAAGGTTGCTTTGAGGTTCATGATCCGCTCCCATTTGCCGGGCTGCCGAGCCCAGGCTACTGGTACATGTCCGGCACCTGGTAACGCAGGCCGTACTGGGCATAGATCGCCTGCATGCGCCCCTCCCGTATCAACACCTCTAGCGCCTCCTCGACCGCATAGGCCAACTGCCGGTTGCTTTCATGCACGGCCATGCCGATGTCCCAGGCCTGCTTGCCCAGGTTGGGGTACGCATTTTCCGCCAACGCCAGCTGTGGGTTCGCGGCCTCATGCAGTTGCCAGTCGACCTCGCCGCGCATGGCCATCACCGCGTCTACCTCACCGGCCTGCATGGCGGCGAAGGCTTGCTGCACGCCGGGGTAATGGTGGGTCTTGGCGCTGAGCATGCCGTTGAGCACCGAGGTCAGGTAGAACGACGGCACGCTGTCGACCTCTACCCCAATCGGGTGCTGCTGGAATACCGCGACACTGGCCACCGAAGGCAACCGGCGGCGGTCATAGGCCACCTGCCAACGTTCTTGCTGATACGGGCCGAACATCACCACCTGGGCGTTTTCCAGCTCGCCCAGCTCGTTGCGCCTCTGCGCATAATCGTGGTCGTAGGGCACCCGCAGCATCAGGTCTGCCAATTGCTGATGACGCAGCGGGCTGCCGCGCCAGATGTAGTCCCGCAGGTCGTCGTCGAGCTTTTCCCCAGGCGGCGCCCAGATCAGTTTCAGGCGCACGCCCATCGCCTCGGCCAGTGCCTGCGCCAGGTCCACATCCACGCCCCGCGGCTGGCCGTGGTCCTGGAAACTGTAAGGCGCAAAGTCCTTGTACACCGCTACCTTGAGCTCCCCGGCGGCGATGATCGTGTCGTAGTTGCGCACTTGCGCCTGGGCCGCCGCACAGCACAGCAACAGGGCACTGAACAGCACCGCCATCAGGCGCATGGCCGTTACTCCTCGACGTGCACGCTGTCCAGGTATGTGCGCACCGCCCACAAAGCCTCCTGGCTCAGGTAGTCGGCCATTTTCGGCATGTACACGCGGCCGTCGCGCACCGCGCCATGGCGCACACGCTCGACGAACCATTCATCGCCGGCGTCGCCGGCATCGAGCAGCCGCAGGTCCGGGGCAATGCCGCCAGACTTGGCTTCCAGGCCATGGCAGGCCGCGCAGTTCTGGTTATAGGCCGAGGCGCCGATCTCGACTGCCTTGTCGTGTTCCGGCGAGCTACGGTAAGGGTTGACCGCCGCCCAGCCGTCTGCGTCCAGGCTCACCCCAGCGTCCTTGACCGGGGTCAGCCCCTTGGTCTCTACCGCCTGTGGGACTACATTGCCATGGGCCCAGGCGGTACCGGTCATTACCGCGCCGGCCAACAAGCCTGCAGCAAGCCACACATTGCGTTTTGTTGTCATTGTTATGCCCTCACCATTGCACGCAAAGCCTCAACCACAGAGGCCGTGTCGCCATCTTAAAAACACCCGGCATACGGCCGAATGCTGCTTTGGTGGTCGCGCCTTACTCCCTTGGTACTAGGGCTTGTGGCGAACGGCCAAATGAGGTGCCGACCGGGAACTCTTCCCGGCAATGGCGGGATTTTTTCCGTATCCGGCGAGCGCCCCGGCGGCTCACCCTGTGCAGGCCAAAACCTCCACTGGGAACTGCAACCATGACAATAAGATCGCTACCCGCCCTTTCCCCTCTGGCCTTGAGCGTGCGCGTGCTGCTGATGGCCGGTAGCCTGGCCTTGGGCAGCGTGGCAACTGCGGCCACCCCCCCTGCGGCACCTGCCACCAAGAACGTCACCTGGGAAGACATCGCCAACGACCACCTCACCACCAACGACGTGCTGCAGTACGGCATGGGCACCAATGCCCAGCGCTGGAGCCCGTTGGCCCAGGTCAACGACAAGAACGTGTTCAAGCTCACCCCGGCGTGGTCCTACTCGTTCGGCGACGAGAAGCAGCGCGGCCAGGAATCGCAGGCCATCGTCAGCGACGGTGTGGTCTATGTGACAGGGTCTTACTCACGGGTATTTGCCCTCGATGCCAAAACCGGCAAACGCCTGTGGACCTACAACCACCGCCTGCCCGACAACATTCGCCCCTGCTGCGACGTGGTCAACCGGGGCGCCGCCATCTACGGCGACAAGATCTACTTCGGCACCCTCGACGCGCGGGTCGTGGCCCTGGACAAACACACCGGCAAGGTGGTCTGGAACAAGAAGTTCGGCGACCACAGTGCCGGCTACACCATGACCGGCGCGCCGGTGCTGATCAAGGACAAGACCAGTGGCAAGGTCCTGCTGATCCACGGCAGCTCGGGGGATGAATTCGGCGTGGTCGGGCAGCTGTTCGCACGCGACCCGGATACCGGGGAAGAAGTGTGGATGCGGCCTTTCGTCGAGGGCCACATGGGCCGCCTGAATGGCAAGGACAGCACCCCGACCGGCGACGTCAAGGCACCGTCCTGGCCAGATGACCCCACCACCGAAACCGGCAAGGTCGAAGCCTGGAGCCATGGTGGCGGCGCCCCTTGGCAAAGCGCCAGCTTCGATCCGGAAACCAATACCATCATCGTCGGGGCGGGCAACCCGGGGCCTTGGAACACCTGGGCGCGTACCTCGAAAGACGGCAACCCGCACGACTACGACAGCCTGTATACCTCCGGCCAGGTCGGTGTAGACCCGAGCACCGGCGAGGTCAAGTGGTTCTACCAGCACACCCCCAACGACGCCTGGGACTTCTCCGGCAACAACGAACTGGTGCTGTTCGACTACAAAGGCAAGGACGGCAAGGTGGTCAAGGCCACCGGCCACGCCGACCGCAACGGCTTCTTCTATGTGGTCGACCGCAACAATGGCAAGTTGCAGAACGCCTTCCCCTTCGTCGACAACATCACCTGGGCCAGCCATATCGACCTGAAGACCGGGCGGCCGGTGGAAAACCCCGGCCAGCGCCCGGCCAAGCCGCTGCCGGGTGAAACCAAAGGCAAGCCAGTCGAGGTTTCGCCGCCATTCCTCGGCGGCAAGAACTGGAACCCCATGGCCTACAGCCAGGACACCGGCCTGTTCTACATCCCCGGCAACCAGTGGAAGGAGGAATACTGGACCGAGGAAGTGAACTACAAGAAAGGCTCGGCCTACCTTGGCATGGGCTTCCGCATCAAGCGCATGTACGACGACCACGTCGGCACCCTGCGCGCCATGGACCCGACCACCGGCAAACTGGTGTGGGAACACAAAGAGCACCTGCCACTGTGGGCAGGCGTGCTGGCAACCAAGGGCAACCTGGTGTTCACCGGCACCGGCGATGGTTTTTTCAAGGCCTTCGACGCCAAGACGGGCAAGGAGCTGTGGAAGTTCCAGACCGGCAGCGGCATCGTATCCCCGCCCATCACCTGGGAGCAGGATGGCGAGCAGTACATCGGCGTGACGGTCGGCTACGGCGGTGCGGTGCCGCTGTGGGGTGGCGACATGGCCGAACTGACCAAGCCCGTTGCCCAGGGTGGCTCGTTCTGGGTGTTCAAGATCCCGAGCTGGGACAACAAGACCGCCCAGCGGTGATCGCCTGAGGTGGCGTATACCCGGGGCCGCGTTGCGGCCCCTTCACCTGGTGCTTACACCCACGAGAGCCATTCGCCATGAACTACCTGCCCATTGCCCTGCTGTTGGCGCTCTCGCCTGCCCTGGCCGCACAGGCCGAAGACGCTGGCGACGATGCCCCACTGACCATCAACGGCTGCGTCATCGCCGAAGCCAGCCAGTGCCCGGGTGCCAACCTGCGCGGCGCCAACCTGGCTAACCAGGACCTGCGCAAGATGAACCTGGCCGGCGCCGACTTGCGCGACGCCGACCTGCGCCACGCCCAACTGGACCTGGCCAACCTGGAAAAAGCCCGCCTGCAAGGCGCCAACCTGACCCGCGCCAGCCTGCAGCAGAGCAACCTGCGCCTGGCCGACCTGAGCAATAGCCACCTGGTGGCCATCCAAGGCTGGGGCCTGTTCGCCCAAGGCGCGCAGTTCGAGAACGCCGACCTCAGCGCGGCCTATCTGCAGTTCGCCCGGTTGTCCGGGGCCAAGTTGCACAAAGCCAACCTGCAGGCTGCGGACCTCGAAATGGCCTGGCTCAGCAAGGCCGACCTGCAGGAGGCCAGGCTGACCGACGCCAACCTGCAGGAGGCCAAGTTCGGCCAGAGCAACCTGGCACGCGCCGACCTGCGCGGGGCACGGCAGCATTACGGGAATTTCCAGGAGGCCAACATGGAGGGATGCACAGGCTGCCCCGAAACCTGGGACAAGTGACTGATTGCGCTGCCTGTAGGAGCGGCCTTGTGTCGCGATGGGCTGCAAAGCAGCCCCGGCAATTTGTGCACCATGCTGAAACCCTGGGGCTGCTTTGCAGCCCATCGCGACACAAGGCCGCTCCTACAGGCAGCCCATCGCGACACAGGGCCTACCCCGCTACCCGCACCAGCCCCAGGTCAATCCCCAGGTGCACCAGCTCGGCATGCGAGCTGACCTGCAGCTTGCTCTTGAGCAAGGTCAAATGGTTGGACACGGTCTTGGCACTGATGCACAACTGCTCGGCAATCAGCCGCGCCGGGGTGCCCTTGGCAAGCATGACGAAAATCTCCAGCTCGCGCTGGGTCATGCGCTGCAGGCGCGGGTCGCTTTCATTGTGCGGGGTGGTGCAGGCCAATTGCGTAGCCAGCGGCTGTTCAATGTAGGCATGCCCGGCCAATACACGCTGCACCGCCTCGATCAGCACCTCGGGCGCCGAATTCTTGGTCAGGTAGCCCGACGCCCCGGCTTCCAGCGCCTGCCGCACCAGGGGCAACTCGTCGTGCATGCTGAAGAACAGCACCCGCAGCTGGGGCAGGCGCTGACGCAGCCGGCGGGTGGCTTCCAGGCCGCTGATGCCCGGCAGGCCGAAGTCCATGACCACCAGGTTGGGCACCTGCTCGTGCACCAGGGCCAGCGCCTCTTCGCCACTGGCCGCTTCGCGCACCTGGATGTCTGGCAATACCGCCCGCAGCAGGCTGGCATAGCCTTGGCGGACCACAGCATGGTCGTCGACCAGTACGATATTCATCACACCTCCTTGGGGATGTTCAGCGCCAACGCCCAACCGCCACCCGGGCGGCTGAAAATGCGTAATTCACCCCCCAGGCTGCGCGCGCGTTCGGCCATCGAGTGCAAGCCAACCCCGGGCCGGCGCGGTTGGCGCGCGCCGCACCCATTGTCGCGCACGAACAAGCGCAACCCCTTGGCGCTGCGCTGCAGGCGCACCCGCACCTGGCTGGCGCCGGCATGCCGGGCGACATTGGTCAACGCCTCCTGCAGCAGCCGGTACAAGTGCGTCCTGCTCGGCGCGGGCAAGTCTGGCAAATGCTCGCCAACCCGCAGCCGGCAATCGATGCCCTGCCTGGCCTGCCACTGGCTCACCAGCAGGCCAATGGCCTGCGCCAGCGGCATGTGTTGCAGCGCCACCGGATACAGGTCTTGTACCAGGGCACGAAACCCTTGCTGCAAATGTTCGCAATTCAGTTCCAGTTGCTGTGTGGTCTGCTTGACCACAGCGGGCTGGTCGGCCGCCATGCGCAGCAGGCAGCCCTGGGCGCGGATACCGGCCAGGTATTGCCCAAGGTCATCGTGCAGAGCCTGCGCCAGCCGGGTACGCTCCTGCTCCTGCACCGCCAGCAGGGCCTGGGTCAGCTGCGTATTGTCGGCCCGGGCCTGCTCCAGGTTCGCCACCATCGCGTTGAAGTGCGCAGCCAACTGGCGTGCCTCCGGCAGGTTGGCCTCGCGCAAACGCACGGCCAGGTGCCCCGCCGACACCTGCCGCAGCGCCCCCAGCAATTCAGCCAGCAGCCCCATCGCCCGCCCGACCGCCCAACGGATGGTCACCAGGCTCAATACCAGCGCCAGGCCGCACAAGCTCAGCAATTGCACCAGCGACTCCCAGACTTCGTCGATTTCATCGCGGGCATCCACGGCAATCAGCACCCGCCGGCCATCGCTCAGTGTCAGTAAACGGCCACCTGGGTGGTGTTGACCGAACAGCTGGCGGCCCAGCCAGGCATCCACACCGGCATCCCCCGGCAACAGGGCGGCATCGCCAGCTGCCAGCCAATGCACCCGTACATGGCGCAGGTTCTGGGTCAGGCCCGGCTGCAAACTGGCCGGGTCACGCTCGGCAGTCTCGGCAAGGTAGGTCACCACGGCTTCGGCAGACTGCAGCTCACGCTCCACGTCGGCCACAGCCTGGTGCAGCAGCACCCCGGCACAGGCCACCGTCACCAGGGCGAAGCAGCCGGTGACCCAAAGGTTGATGCGCCACAGCGCAGACAAGTTGAACAGGCGCATGGGAGCTCTCTTCAGGGGTGCCGAGGCCCATCGTAAAACCGTAGGTGGCGCGGGAAATTACTACCTTGGTACCGGCCGAGCGCTACTTTCTGCATATTTCCCGTGCCCGGCGGGGTTCCTATGCTGGCGCCATCTGCCGTGGAGTGTGTCATGCGCCAGCCTGCCCACCTTGCCTTGTTCTGCCTGCTGGCCCTGATCGCCGTGTTGTCCGCGCCCCATGCGTCGGCCGCTGCGGGCCAGGCCGACGCCCTATTGCACGTGGGCATCGGCTATTTGGGCTACCGGCCCGACCCGGGCCCGCTGCTGTCCAATATCATCCCCGAACCGGCCGACGCTGGCCTGCAAGGCGCCGAGCTGGCGATCGTCGACAGCAACAGCACCGGGCGTTTTCTCAAGCAACAGTTCCAGCTGACCCGCGCCAACGTGGACAGCCCCGAGGCGCTGTTGCAGGCGGCCCAAGCACAACACGAGCAAGGCCTGCGCCTGTTCGTGGTCAACGCCCCGGCCACCAGCCTGCGCGCGCTGGCCGCGGCGCTGCCCGACAGCCTGCTGTTCAATGCCGGCAGCCCCGACGACAGCCTGCGCAGCAGCCAGTGCCTGGGTAACGTGCTGCACAGCCTGCCGGGCCGGGCAATGCTCGCCGATGCGCTGGTGCAGTTCCTGGTGCTGCGCAAATGGCAACGCGCGCTGCTGGTGGTCGGCCAGACCGCAGATGACCAGGCCTACGCCGCCGCCCTGCGCCGCTCGGCGAAACGCTTCGGCGTGCAGCTGGTCGCGGAAAAAGCCTGGACCTTCGACAACGACCAGCGCCGCAGCGCCCAGGCCGACATGCCGCTGTTCACGCAAACCGCCGAATACGACGTGGTGCTGGTGGCCGACGAACGCGGTGACTTTGGCGAATACCTGCCCTACCAGACCTGGTACCCGCGGCCAGTGGCGGGCACCCAGGGGTTGACCCCCACCGGTTGGCACAAGACCGTGGAAACCTTCGGCGCGGCGCAACTGCAAAAACGTTTCGAGGCCCAGGCCGGGCGCTGGATGAACGACCGTGACTTCGCCGCCTGGATGGCCGTGCGCAGCATTGCCAGCGCGGTCAGCAAACTGCGCCAGGCCGACCCACGGGCGCTGCAACAGCTGCTGCTCAGCGAGCAACTGCCCCTGGACGGTTTCAAGGGCCGCAAGCTCAGCTACCGGCCCTGGAACGGCGAGCTGCGCCAACCGATTGCGCTGGTGCAGCCTCGCGCACTGGTCAGCACATCGCCACAAGATGGCTTCCTGCACCCCTTCAACGAAATGGACAGCCTGGGCTACGACAAGCCCGAAGTGACCTGCACGTACCCCTGAGCCGACAACCACAACAATAAGGAATACGCCATGCACCGCCCTCTGCTTTCCCGCGCCCTGCTCTACCTCAGCTTGCTGACGGGCGCCCTGGCGCTGGCCTGCGGGCATGCGCTGGCCGCCACTGCCTGGGTGTCCAACGAAAAGGACAACAGCCTCAGCCTGATCGACCTGCAGACCCTGGAGGTCACCGAAACCGTTGCGGTCGGCCAACGCCCTCGGGGGCTGCTGCTGTCGCATGACAACAAGCTGCTGTACATCTGCGCCAGCGATTCCGACCGGGTACAGGTGATGGACGTGGCCACCCGCAAGATCATC
Organism: Pseudomonas sp. PARCl1; assembly: GCF_947311875.1. Classification (NCBI taxonomy): domain Bacteria; kingdom Pseudomonadati; phylum Pseudomonadota; class Gammaproteobacteria; order Pseudomonadales; family Pseudomonadaceae; genus Pseudomonas; species Pseudomonas sp. PARCl1. The sequence continues at coordinate 52,495 of NZ_CAMZMX010000015.1, read as the reverse complement.
AAGGAACTGCCCTCTGGCAAAGACCCCGAGCAGTTCGCCCTGCACCCCAACGACCGCTGGCTGTACGTTTCCAACGAAGACGATGCGCTGGTGACCGTGATCGACACCGTGACCGACCAGGTACTGGGGCAGATCGATGTCGGTATCGAACCTGAAGGCATGGCCGTCAGCCCCGATGGCAAATGGGCGGTCAATACCAGCGAAACCACCAACATGTTGCACTGGATCGACACCAGCACCCAGACCCTGGCCGACAGCACCCTGGTCGACCAGCGCCCGCGCTTCGTCGAATTCAGCCAGGACGGTTCCAGGCTGTGGGCCTCGGCGGAAATCGGCGGCACGGTGACTGTCCTTGACGTTGCCACGCGCCAGGTGCTGAAAACCCTGAACTTCCAGATCAAGGGCGTGCACCCGGACAAGGTCCAGCCGGTGGGAATCAAGCTCAGCGCGGACGGCAAGTATGCCTTCGTCGCCCTGGGCCCGGCCAACCATGTGGCGGTGATCGATGCCAAGACCTACGAGGTGCTCGATTACCTGCTGGTCGGGCGGCGGGTCTGGCAGTTGGCGTTCTCCCCCGACCAGCGCCGCTTGCTGGCCACCAACGGGGTCAGCGGCGATGTATCGGTAATCGATACGCAGGACCTCAAGGTGCTCAAATCGGTGAAAGTCGGGCGCTACCCTTGGGGCGTGGTGGTCACCCCATGAACGCCCTCGAGGTGGCCGATGTGAGCTTCGCCTACGGCCAGCGCGAGGCGCTGCGGCAGGTCGGTTTCAGCCTGGCACCGGGCCGTTTTGCCGCGTTGCTGGGCCCCAATGGCGCCGGCAAGTCGACCCTGATCGCCCTGCTGACCCGCCTGTACGACCTGCAGCACGGCGATATCCGGGTGTGCGGCTGCTCGTTGCGCGACACCCCGCGCCCGGCGCTGCGGCAGATGGGCGTGGTGTTCCAGCAGAGCACCCTGGACCTGGACCTGAGCGTGGAGCAGAACCTGCGCTACCACGCCGCCCTGCATGGCCTGTCACGGCGCCACGGCAACCAGCGGGTAGAGGCCGAGCTGACGCGCCAGGGCCTGGGCGAGCGCCGCCACCACAGCGTGCGCGAGCTGAATATCGGCCACCGCCGGCGGGTGGAAATCGCCCGTGCGCTGCTGCACGAGCCACGCCTGCTGCTGCTGGACGAGGCCAGCGTCGGCCTCGACCCGGCCAGCCGCCTGGCACTCAACCAGCACGTGCGGCAGCTGTGCCGCCAGCAGCAGTTGAGTGTGCTGTGGACCACCCACCTGCTGGACGAAGTGCAGCCTAGCGACGACCTGCTGATTCTCCATCAAGGGCGCCTGGTGGCCAGCGGTACCGCCGATGCCCTGAGCCTGCAGCACGGCGGCGACCTGGACCATGCCTTTGCCCACCTGACCCGGCAGCCTTCAGGAGCCCACACCCGATGAACGCCTACTGGCAGTGTTTCAACGGCATCATGCTGCGCGAATGGCTGCGCTTCGTATTGCAGCGCACGCGCCTGCTCAGTGCCCTGGTGCGCCCGTTGCTGTGGTTGCTGGTGTTCGCCGCCGGCTTTCGGGCAGCGCTGGGCATCGCCATCATCGAGCCGTACGACACCTACATCCCCTACGAGGTGTACATCATCCCGGGGCTGGCCTGCATGATCCTGCTGTTCAACGGCATGCAAGGGTCCTTGTCGATGGTCTATGACCGGGAAATGGGCAGCATGCGCGTGCTGCTGACCAGCCCCCTGCCGCGGCCGTTCCTGTTGGCCAGCAAGTTGCTGGCGACCTCGCTCATTTCCCTGCTGCAGGTGTACGCGTTCCTCGCCATTGCCTGGGTGTACGGTGTGCAACCGCCGGCGGTGGGGTTGCTGCTGGCACTGCCGGCGCTGCTGCTGGTGGCGTTCATGCTCAGTGCCCTGGGGCTGCTGCTGTCGAACGCCATCCGCCAGCTGGAGAACTTTGCCGGGGTGATGAATTTCGTGATCTTCCCACTGTTTTTCCTGTCTTCGGCGCTGTACCCACTGTGGAAGATGCGCGAAGCCAGCGAGTGGCTGTACTGGCTGTGCGCGGTGAACCCGTTCACCCATGCCGTGGAGCTGGTGCGGTTTGCCTTGTACCAGCGCCTGAACCTGTTGGCGCTGGCGGTGTGCCTGGGCTTGACGGTGCTGTTCACGCTGCTGGCGATTGCCACCTTCAACCCCCAGCACGCAGCGTTGCGCAAGCCGCGATGATCCTGTGGCCTGGCGCGGCCCAGGCTGACGGGCGGCGCTAAGCCATCTACTACTTTAGTACTGCATTTACTGTCTATCGTCGCATTCACAAAGCACCGCTACTGGCATGTAATGGGTTCATAACAAAAAGGAAGAACCCCATGCCATGTGCCCTGCCCCGGCTGCCGCGCCCCTTGCTGGCGGCACTTTCAATGAGCCTGACGCTGGGCACCGCCCAGGCCGACACGGCGCCGCTGTTCTCTGCCGACGGTTACCGCATCACCCTTTACCGCAGCCCGACCCCAGCGCAGGTCGACGGCGGCCAGGTGGTAGACACCGCCACATTGCAACGCCTGCTCAGCCAGCAGCCGCGGCCGGTACTGATCGACGTGTACCGCCGCCAGTGGCTGCAGGGCCGCTTCATCGAAGACGAGCCGCACGCCAACCTTCCCGGCAGCCTGTGGCTGGCCAACACCGGCGATGGCGAGCTGAGCCCGGCCTGGCAGGCGTACTTTGCGCACAACCTGCAAAGCGCCACCGCCGGGCACCCCGACCAGCCTGTGGTGTTCTACTGCCGCGCCGATTGCTGGCTGAGCTGGAACGCGGTAAAACGCGCTAAAGCCCTGGGTTACCACAACCTGTACTGGTACCGCGACGGCGTTGACGCGTGGCAGCAGGCCAACCTGCCGCTGCAGCCGGCGCAACCGGTGCCTTTGCCCTGATCTGTTCAACTGCCACTGCGTGCCCTGCTCCATCCAATAAAAACAAGGTGAAAAGGCCATGTACAAAATTCTGATTGCCGACGATCACCCCCTGTTTCGCGAAGCCATCCACAACGTCATCAGCGATGGGTTCCAAGGCAGCGAGGTCATGGAAACCGCCGACCTGGACAGCGCCCTGGCGCTGACCCAGGCGCATGACGACCTCGACCTGATCCTGCTCGACCTGAACATGCCCGGCATGCACGGCCTCAACGGCCTGATCACCCTGCGCAACGAAGCACCGACCACGCCGGTGGTGATCGTGTCGGCCGAACAGGAGAAACAGATCGTGCTGCAGGCCATCACCTACGGCGCGGTGGGTTTCATCACCAAGTCCTCGCCGCGCGCACAGATGATCGAGGCGATCGAGCAGATCCTCAACGGTAATGTCTACCTGCCGCCCGACATCATCCGCGCGCAGAAAAGCAGCACCGGCCGGCGCCAGAACGATGCGCCGAGCTTCCCGCCGGAAATGCTCCAGGCCTTGACCCGCAAGCAGTTGCTGGTACTGGAACGCATGACCAAGGGGGAATCGAACAAGCAGATTGCCTACACCCTGGATATCGCCGAGACCACGGTCAAGGCGCATGTGTCGGCGATCTTGCGCAAGCTCAATGTGCACAACCGCGTGCAGGCCATTCTCAGTGCGGGCGATATCGACTTCGCCGACTACCTGCGGCGCTGACCGTCTCCAGCTTCATGGGGGCCGCGTTGCAGCCCCCATAGCACACCCGGCCCTAGCCTTGGGTGCCCAGCAAATGGCTCATTGCAGTCTTCAATTTCAACGGCCGCACCGGCTTGTGCATCAGGGTATGGCCCAGCTCACGGATCTGCTGCTTGAGGTCGTTGCTGTAGTTGGCCGTGATCATCAGCGCCGGTAGCGGCTGGGTGCGGCGGGCATTGATCCGCGCCACCGCGTCGAGGCCGTTGCAGTCATTGTCCAGGTGGTAGTCGGCAATCAGCAGGTTGGCCTCGGCGTGGTAATTGTCCACCTGGCGCGCCAGGTCTTCCTCCGACAGCGCGGTGATCACCTTGCACCCCCAGCCTTCGAGCAGCGTGCGCATGCCGGCACAAATGGCCGCATCGTTGTCCAGCACCCAGACTTGCGCCCCACGCAGGCGTTCGAACATCGGCTCGCACACGGCCTGGCTCGGCTGCGCCTTGGGCGCAACGGTGCTCAACGGGACCTCGACGGCAAACACCGATCCCTTACCCAGCCATGACCGCACGCGGATGCGATGGCCCAGGATACCGGCGATCTTCTCCACGATCGCCAGGCCCAGGCCCAGCCCGCGATCCTGCTCGGGGCGCTGCACATCACCGCGCCGGAACTCCTGGAACATTTCCTCCAGGTGTTCTTCGGCGATGCCGATGCCGCTGTCCCACACCTCGATCCGCAAGCCGCCACGCAGGCGCCGGCAACCCAGCACCACCCGCCCGCTGCGGGTGTAACGGATGGCATTGCTGAGCAGGTTGCGCAGAATGCGCGCCAACAGCTGGATATCACTGCGCACCACCGCCGAACACCCCACGAAATGCAGGGCCAGGCCCTCGCTACGCGCGACCTGGGCATATTCGGCCGCCAGGTTGTCCAGCAGCTCGCTGAGCGCGAAAGGCGCGATATCGGCCTTGATCACGCCCGCATCAAGTTTGGAAATGTCGACCAGGGTGCCCAGCAGGCTCTCCACATCCTCCAGCGAGTTGCTGACATTGCGGACCAACTGGGCACTTTGCTGCGGTTCGCGGCTTTCCAGCAACGCGCTGGTGAACAGCCGCGCCGCATTCAGCGGTTGCAGCAAATCATGGCTGACCGCAGCCAGAAACTTGGTTTTCGACAGGTTGGCCTGTTCGGCCTCGCGCTTGGCTTCGCGCAGCCGCGCTTGCGCCTGGCTGCGCTCTTCGATTTCCCGCAGCAACTGGTCGTTGAGGCTGGTCAGCTCCGCCGTGCGCTCACGCACCCGCTGCTCCAGGTGCTGATAGGCCTGGTGCAATGCCTGCGCGGTATTGCGCCGCTCGGTGATATCGCGGATCAACACGAAGATACCCACCACCTCGCCGCTGGCCAGGCGGTTGGGGACATAGGAGCGCAGCATGTAGCGCTCCTGGCCCTTGATGTTGGTTTCGGCAAACTCGAAGGTCACGCTCTCGCCCGCCAATGCCCGCGTCACATAGGCCTCGAGGCGTTGGTAGTGCTGTTCGCTGTGGGCCTCGCGCAGGCTTTGCCCCAGCATCACGCCACGCGGCCAGCAGTACCATTCCTCATACACCTTGTTGGTGAATTCATAGACCAGGTCGGCATTGAGGTAGGCGATCAACGCCGGAACGTTGTCGGTGATCAGGCGAATCTGGTGCTGGTGCGCGGTCTCGGCCCGCTGCCGGGCCTCGCTGAGCAGGTGGTTCACTGCCTTCAACTCGGCCATGGCCTGGCTCAGCGCATCGGTGCGCTCGCGCACCTGCTCGGCCAGCACCACCGAATGCTGAAACGCCGCGTACGGGTCGTTGCCGCGGGTGACCCCGGACTCGACACGTTCGATCAGCGCACCATTGATGCGCTGCAGCTTATGGTTCTGCTGCTGCAGCCGGGCCACCTCGGCCTGCAGGTCAGCGACCGACAGGAGGCCGGTTGCGGGCAATGGCGACGCCGGTGAAGGTCTGGTTGATATGCATGCCATTGAACTGTTCTCCGTAGGTGTTGAACCCGATCACCCGTTGCTCGCGCAGAAACGCCCCCACCAGTTCCAGGCTGTGTTGCCCCTCCAGTTCCAGACGCCGGAGGAAGCAGTCGCAACCGATGGTCAACAACAGCGGGCCCAGGCGCTGGTGCAGGCCGTCGAACAGCTCATGCAGGTTCGGCAGCAACGGCCCTGGGGTCATGGCCGTGAGCACGATGCCGTTCTCCACAGCACAGTAGAAACTCAGGCTCAAGTCATCGTGCACACGCTGGACGGCGCGCATGTAGTACTGGTCGTGAATGCGCACGGCCAACGGGTGCGCGGCGAACACCCGGTAATCGAGCGCCGCCACCGGCACACCGATGAGCCGGGCATATTCCTCGGCAGCGGGTTCGGCATTCAGCTCGAATACCCGGCGCTGGCCGCTGTCGGCGCCAGTGACCACCAGTTTTTCCTGGCGCGGCTGGATGTGATGGGTGGTGAACACTTCGAAGTCGAGCCAGGTGTTGACCAGCACCACCACCGCTGCGCCGCTGTGGAAGGCGCCGCCGTGGTAGACATGCGTGCGGTTGAGGTAGTTGTCGTCGCCGGCCGAACCGCCGAAGTGCGGGATGTCGCCCAACGCCGCGCTAAGGGCAGCGAGGACCATTTCCTCCCGGCTGGACAGCCCATCGAGCAGGGTCAGGGCAAAGCTGTGGCCCTTGATCGGCGCCAACGAATTGCTGCGGCAGGTGCCGACCAGGCGCTCGACCATCTGTTGCGCATCGATGAGGCTGAAGTGCTCCATTTCGTCGATCAGCCCGGTGGCGATGGAAAAGTGCCGGTGATCGAAGCCCAGCGCGGTCACGCAGTTGCGGCCGTACCCCTGCGGGGTGATTTCGCCGGCACTGGTGCAGCCCACCAGGCGGATGCCGCCAAACCCCTGTTCCAACGCCTGGGCCAGTTCCTGCAGGTTGTATTCGGCAGAACAGAAAAACAGCACCAGGCCCAGGTGGGGGTGCAGGAGCTGTCGCGCCAGGTCCTGGGCGGCCAACCGGGCATCGGTGGCCTGGGACATGGCGCTGAGCACACCGTCGTTGAGGGCCTGTTGCATCAAAGTCTCCGGCGCAGGGCGGCTGAAGGTGCAGTGTACGAAGCCGGGTACGTGGGGCGAATGCTACTTGGGTAGCGGGTGGGCGGTTCCAAGGGTGTAAGTGCCAGCTTCACCTGCGCCTGCCTTGCCGCCCCGTGCTTACCAGGTCAGCACCGCGCCCACAGCCAAGGTATCGGTGTCTTCATTCTGCGCACTGCCCTCATGCCCATCGATGGAGAACTGGTTGTACTCGGCCACCAGCTTGAGGTTGTCGTTGACGTCATGGAACAACGCCACCCCACGGGTCTTGTAGTCGGCACCGCTGCCCACCGCACCGTTGCCATCGTCCTTGGTCTTGCCATACGACAGCGCCACGCGGTTTTTGCCGAACTTGTAGGAGCCCTGTAACAGGTAGCCGTCGCTGTCCACATTACGCAACACCGGCTCGCCCGCGTTATTGGTGAAGAACGGGTTGATGCCCTTGGCCTGGAACCCAGAGCCGGTCAATGACCAGCCGCCCAGCTTCGCCTGCACCCCATAGCCGACCCCCTTGGAGGTGACGGACTGGACCGTCGAGTCGGTGTTGTCCGAGGTCTGGTAGCTGCCGTTGACCCAGCTGTAGATCTGCGCCCCCGCCAGGTCGAACTGGTAGGTGATTTCGCTCTCGGTGCGTGGGTTTTCCTGGTAGGCCTTGCCGGTCGGGCTGCTGTCGTTGGTATCCACGGGGTCCATGATGCCGACCGCCACGCGCAGGCCGTCCATCACCGGCGTGCGGTAGGTGATCTGCGAGGTGGGAAACGGATAGGGGTAACCGCTGCCGATGTTGCCGAACGACACCCCGCCGCCATCCACCAGGCCCAGCGTGTCACTGACCTGGCCATAACCGGCCAGCAGCTCGTCCAACAGGATGTTGGAGCGCGCGAACAGGCCAAAGTCCTTGCCTATCAGCACTTCGCCCCACTCAGGGTTGGCCACCGTGCCGTAGAACTGGCGCACGTCGATGGCGGTATCGGTGCCGTTGGTTTCGCTGTCGTTGATGGTGACCCAGAACGACGCCCGCGCGCCGAGTTTCAGGTCGTCTACCTGCTTGCCCATGTTGAAACCGATGTAGTTGGGCAAAAAGCCCATCTTCACCCGCGACTGGCGCCGATCGAACTGCTCGCCCTCGCGGTCGACCTTGCTGTTGACATAGAAGGCGTTGATGTAGCCATCGGTAGAGAATGTCGTCTGGTCCTTGTCGTACAGCATGATCTCGGCCTCGGCGGCACCACTCAGGCCCAAGGCGGAAACACTGGCGAAGGCAGCAGCGAGAAAACGAGGCGGCAGGTGCTTTTTGTTGTTGTGCATGGCGCGCTCCAAACGGGGGACAGGATGTCGGAGGCGATTATCAGAAGCCGGCAGGCCACCCGGAACGCTGCTTTGGCGTGGGTTGGCGGGTGCTTTGGAGCGGAGGGTGTGGCGCGGTGATTTGGTCTTGGGACCTGCTGGGGTCGGGGGGGCAAGACTTAGGGTGTAGGCAGGCGTGGCAGGCGGGTATCAATACGCCTGAATGAACCGGGGCCGCCTTGCGGCCCATCGCCGGCAAGCCAGCTCCCACTGGGATCGCCTTAGGGCTGACAGGTGTTTGCCACAAGGTATGGCAGCGCCTGTTAGAGCGAGCGCCGCCCGCGCGGCGCAATCGCGAGCTGCGCTCGCTCCTACGTTTGTTTCGGGCCAATTATTCCTGTGGGATTCGCGCGCGAACGCCTTGGTGCATGCCTCAATATCGCGCCGTACAAACAAGGCGGCCGCGCGCGCCTGTCACAGGCGTTACTGGCCCGAAACAAACGTAGGAGCGAGCGCAGCTCGCGATTGCGCCGCGCGGGCGGCGCTCGATCTCACAGGCGCTTCGTAGCGGTGCGGCTGCTGCCGGGCCAGGCGGGCCTGCACGTCCACCGCTGCGGCCTTGACCTTCTGCGCCCAGTGCTTGTCCTGCGGGCACACCACCACAACGCGGAAACCATGGTCCACGCCTTCCAGCCGCACGCCTTCGGAGTCATCCACATGCAGGTCGATATCGAAGGCCGAAGGCAGTTTGGACGGGGAATGCGCCAGCCCATTCCGCGCCAGTATGTGCTGGTGGCGGTCACTGTTGACCACCCCGTCGACATGAATGCCGTACAGCAGCAACCAGCGGCGGATGTACGCTGGGGTGCGCCCGGACGAGGTATAGATCCAGATGCTGCAGCCCTGGCGGCGCAGGTCGCGAATCAGCTCGCGGGTACCGCTGCGCAGGGGCTCACCGAGCCAGCGGTGGACGAAGCCCGGCAACCTGCTGTGCTCGGCAGCCGCGTGCTCAGGCTGGCAGGCCAGGGTGTCGTCGATATCGAACGAAATGCGCACCTGGCCACGTTTGAGCTTGCGCTCGATGGCCTGCCGCCCGCGCTCTATCAGGGTGAACGGTTGCATCAGCGCCCCCCCGCGCAAACAGGCACCGCGGTGGCGCCCAGGAAGAACTTGCCGGGCGCAGGCGCCTTGGCCTCGAGGAACGCGGCGTACTTTTTCTTGATCTTGGGCAGTTCGTACAAAGCCTTGACACCGTGTTTGGCGGAATTACGTATGACCGAGGACGGGTTGAAGTAGCCCTCGGCGTTGTCCAGCGACAGCACGAATGGCGGCAGCCCGGCACGCATCAGCAGGTAACTGACGATGAGCGAGCCGGTGCGGTTGTTACCTTCGATGAACAGCTGTGGCTTGCTGAGGATCCGTACGTACACACCGGCTGCCCGCTTCCAGATCGAATCGCTGCGGTAGGCGCAATACCAGTTGTGCAAGTCCTTGATGCCACCTTCCACATTGTTGAAAAAATGCGCTTCGGTCGCCGCCAGGTGCGCCGCGAACTCCACGCGCCGGGCCGGGTCACGGCCACACAGCACCGTGGCATTGATTTCCAGCATCAGGTTCAGCTGTTGCAGGTCGAACAGGTCTATTCCGCGAGCGACATAGTCGTCAATCAGCGCGTAGCCTTCAACCACATTCAGCAGCACCTCGTCGGTGAACGGGTCCCGCGGTTCGGTGAAGTGTTGGCTCAGCTCGGCAAAACGGCCCTGCACCTCGCGCAGAGCGCGCTCTACCGCAGACAGATCTAATCGACACATCGGTTGCATTGGTAATCCTGGGTAACACTTTAACCAAAGGTTGTGCGGGCGGTGCTGCCACCTCCCTGGTTGCAGCACCGCCCCCTTGTACAGCGATGGTTCAGCTGAACTTGCCGCTGATATAGTCACTGGTCAGTTGTTCACGCGGGTTCTGGAAGATCTGCGCGGTCGGCCCCATCTCGACCAGGTAGCCGGTACGGGTCCCCTGGGAAATGTCCACCGAGAAGAACGCCGTGGTGTCGGCAACGCGAATCGCCTGCTGCATGTTGTGGGTCACCAGGGCGATGGTGTAGTCCTTCTTCAGCTCGACCATCAGCTCTTCCACGCGGCGGGTGGCAATGGGGTCGAGTGCCGAGCACGGCTCGTCCAGCAGCAGCACTTCCGGCTCGGTGGCGATGGCCCGGGCGATACACAGGCGCTGCTGCTGGCCGCCGGACAACGACAGGCCGCTGACCTTGAGCTTGTCCTTCACTTCGTCCCACAGCGCAGCGCCTTGCAGGGCGTGTTTCACGCGGTCGCCCAGGTCCCCTTTGTAGCGGTTCAGGCGCAGGCCAAAGGCAACGTTGTCGAAAATGCTCATGGAAAACGGGTTGGGCTGCTGGAACACCATGCCGATATAGCGGCGCACCACTACCGGGTCTACGCCCTTGCCATACACATCCTGGCCCAGGAAGTGCACGTGGCCCTCGAAGCGGAAGCCTTTCACCAGGTCGTTCATGCGGTTCAGGCTACGCAGCACGGTGCTCTTGCCGCAGCCGGACGGCCCAATGAAGCCGGTAATCTCGTTCTTGCGGATCGGCACATGGCTGTCGCGCACGGCCATGAAGTTGCCGTAGAAAATCTTGTCCAGCTTGCAGTCCATGACGATGGGGGTGGCTTCGCTGGCCACGGGAGCGGCACGTTGTGCGGTGGATACGTTCAAGATGGATGCTCCCTGTTCTCAATACTTGGGCTTGCCGAATACACGGCTAAGGATGTTGATGACCAGCACGATCATGACCAGCACCAGCGAGGCCGCCCAGGCGAGCTCAAGCTGGTTGTCGAACGGCATGCCGGAGAAGTTGTAGATCAGCACCGCCAGCGAGGCAGTGGGGTTCATTACCGCCAGGTCGCCGTTGTGGTAGATCCAGTAGTTGCTGAACAGCGCGGTGAACAGCAAGGGCGCGGTTTCACCTGCGGCACGGGCCACGGCCAGCATCACGCCGGTGAGAATGGCCGGCAAGCCGGTGGGCAGCACGATCTTGCAGATGACCTGGGCACGGGTGCAGCCCATGCCGTAGGCAGCGTCCTTCATGATCTTGGGGACCATCTTCATCGCCTCTTCGGCGGTCAGTACCACGATGGGCAGCATCAGCACCGCCAGTGCCACCCCGCCTGCCGGTGCCGAATAGGTGCCGGTAGTCATCACCACCAGGGCGTAGGCAAACACACCGGCCAGGATCGATGGCAGGCCGGTGAGCATCTTGGCGGCAAACCTTGCAGCGTTGGCCAGCTTGCTGTCCGGGCCCAGCTCGGCAAGGAACACCGCGGCCAGGATACCCACCGGCACCGCGATGGCAGCAGCGATGCCGACCATGACGAAGGTACCGGCCATGGCGTTGCCGAAGCCGCCGCCCATCTCGAACCCCGTCGGCGGCAGTTCGGTGAACACTTCCAGGTTCAGGCGGGCACCGCCGCGGGTGATCAGCATGTACAGCACGGAAATCAGCGGCACACTGGCCAGCAACGCGGCCAACCAGGCCAGGATGGTCAACACCAGGCTGCGCAAGGCGCGGCCTTCGAGCCGGCGCTGCAGGCTGGGCAGCGCGGCGGCAGGGGTTGTCAGGTTGGTCATTGTTTATTCCCCCGCTGAGCGTAGAGCATGATCATCGAGCCAAGCACGTTCACCAGCAGGGTGATGAACATCAGTACCAGTGCCGCATACATCAGCACTTCGATCTCGTTCGGGCCGGCTTCCGGGAAGTTCAGCGCCAGCAGCGCCGCCAGGGTATTGGCCGGGGCGAACAAGGACACGGAAATGGTGTTGGCATTACCCACCAGCATGGCCAGCGCCATGGTTTCGCCCAGAGCCCGGCCAAGGCCCAGCACCAGCGAGCCAAAGATACCGGTGGCCGCAGAAGGCACCATCACTTTCAGGATGGCCTCCCAGTGCGTGGTGCCCATGCCGTAGGCGGCCTGCTTGGTTTTCATGGGCACGCTGGTCAGCGCGTCCTGCGAAACGGCAGCGATGGTCGGCAGGATCATGATCGCCAGGACCAGTGCGGCCGGCAGCAGGCCGGGCCCGCTGAGGGAGGTGCCAAAAAACGGAATCCAGCCCAGCTCGCTGTTCAACCAGGTGGTCAGGGGGCGAATGGCCGGGATGACCACATAGATGCCCCACAGGCCATAGACCACGCTGGGGATGGCGGCGAGCAGCTCGACGATGGTGCGGAACACCGCGGCAAGCCTGGCCGGAAGGAAATCCTGGGTGAGGAAAATGGCCATGCTGACGCCGAAGAAACCGGCAATCAACAGGGCGATGAAGGCGCTGTAGAGCGTACCCCAGATCGCGGGCAGAATACCGTACTTGCCTTGGTTGACGTCCCAGACACTGCCCAGGAGCACGTCGAAACCGTGCTTTTCAATGCCTGGCAGTGCCTTGCGGCCCACTTCGTAGACCAGCGCGAAAACCAGCGCCAGTACCAGCACCACCCCGATACGGGCAAGCGCACGGAAGGTGCGGTCGACCAGAAAGTCTTTCGTAGACGGTGGCTGGCACGCGGAATCGGGATTATCCGGTATGGCAAAAGGTGTGTTCATGGCGTATTCCGGGACAAGGGACAAACACCCCCGGCATGGCTTCATGCCGCTGCCGGGAGCGCCTGGGTGTTACTGGATGTTTGCAGACGCTTTGCGCACCTGGTCGACAACCGATGGCGGCAGCGGGATGTAGCCCATCGAGTCGGCAATCTTCTGGCCCTGGGTGAGGCCGTACTCGACCATCTCACGCATGGCCTTGGCCTTTGCCGGGTTGCCGTTGTCCTTGCGGAAGATCATCCAGGTGTAGGAGGTGATCGGGTAGGACTTGGCGCCTTCCGGGTCGGGCAGGTTGGCGACCAGGTTTTCCGGCAGTTTCACCGCTGCCAGGGCCTGGGCACCGCTTTCGGCATTTGGCACCACGTACTGGCCAGCCTTGTTTTCCAGGGCAGCGAAGTCCACCTTGGCCAGCTTGGCGAAGCCGTACTCGATGTAGCCAATGGCACCTGGGGTCTGGCGAACGGTAGCGGTCACCCCGTCGTTCTTCGGCGATTTGATGAACTTGTCGGTCGCTGGCCAGTTGACCGTGTTGCCCTCACCCAAGGTGCTCTTGAAGTCGGCGTTGATGGCCGACAGGTGCTTGGTGAACACGGCGTTGGTGCCACTGGAGTCGGCACGTACCACCACGGTGATGGGCAGGTCAGGCAGCTTCATTTGCGGGTTGGCCGCGGCGATTTTCGGGTCGTTCCACTGGGTGATCTTGCCGAGGAAGATGTTCGAGTAAACATCGCGCGGCAACTTCAGGCCCTTGGGGTTGCCGGGCAGGTTGTAAGCCAGGACGATTTCGCCGGCGGTCATCGGCAGCAACTGGACGCCCTCGGCAACCTTGGCGATGTCGGCTTCGCTCATGGCCGAGTCGCTGGCGGCGAAGTCGACGGTCTTGTTCAGGAAGTCCTGAACGCCCGCGCCACTCCCCTTGGATTGGTAATCAACGGTAACGCCCGCTGTGTTCTTGCTGAAATCCTTGAACCAGGTCAGGTAGATCGGTGCCGGGAAGCTGGCGCCGGAACCGGTCAGGCGTACGTTTTCAGCAGCAAATGCAGCGGAAGTGGCGCAAAGCGAAACGGCAACGGCGAGTGCAGCAGACTTCATCAGGCGAATCATCGAAAAGCGCTCCTTGTGATGGCCGGCACACTTTGCATCAGCTGTGTTACAGCTTTGTGACCATTGAAAGGCAAGCCGTTCGTTGATCCCGCTTCGTCAACCAGTTGGGGCCGCTTTGCGGCCCATCGCCGGCAAGCCGGGCTCCCACAGGGGCTGCTGTCTTGGGTGCATGTTTTCCCCGCTCGGGCAATCTGTTGTAGGAGCGGCCTCGTGTCGCGAAATGAGGGCGAAGCCCTCACCTGCGCTATCCCTGCCACACATGGCCCCAATGCGGATAGCCACCCGCCTGCTCACCAGACCGGCGCGAATGGGGTTGGCGACAGTGTCGCGCGCGGTTGTCGTCGATGCGCGGCACGGTGCCGCTCGTCCAGTGACCGGCACTCTCTGGCGGGGAGCGTTTCAACCGTTCAGGTATGACTGCAGGAGTGAACACCATGCCACGCGGCGACAAAGGCAAGTACACCTAAAAACAGAAGCGCAAGGCCGAGCACATCGAGCACGCCTATGAGGATAAAGGCCTGGCCAAAGAGGAAGCCGAAGCGCGCGCCTGGGCCACGGTCAACAAGCAATCCGGCGGCGGTGAAAAGCAAGGCGGCTCGGGGAGCAGCACCTCTGCCAGCGAGAAGAAAGCCGCCCGCGCCGATTCGGCCAGGCGGGCAGCACACACCCGCCACGGGCACGCGCGCGCATCCGGCAGCTCACTGGAAAGCCAGACAAAGGAAAGCCTGCTGAAGGAAGCCCGCAGCAAAGCCATAAAAGGCCGCTCCAGCATGACCAAGGCCGAACTGGTCGCCGCCCTGCGCAACCACGGCTGATCGCTACCCTCACCCCTTGGTGAGGGCCCACCGTACGTGACTAGACCATGCCGGCGATCTCCGCAGCATCGGCATCCGGGCAGCGGTTGCGACAGTCACACTCGAATTCCGCCTGGGCTCGGGTGGCAAAGTTCAGGCTCAAACGCACCTTGTCTTGCGTATCGTAGAGGTCGTAACCCTCGCCCAATGCAGCGGGAAAGCCAAGCCGCCGAGGCTGAACCTCTTTTTTCAGCGGCACTGCGGGAACCACAACGAAGCGTGTTTGCATGATCATCCCTCTGCGGCCGTGATTTAGTATTAGTACCGCTAGGTAAAAGCATCAAGAAGACTCATGCAATATTTTGGGTCAGCGGTCTGCACGCCGAGGCGTCATTCGCCAGCAACCGCTCTGCACCCGGCGTTTCATCGATGGCACTGATGTTCACTATCACGCCGTTCGCCTGTCGGCCGCCCACACCCACCCCTATAATCCCCGGCCAATCCCCCCTCCCGCGCCTGCTACAGGCGTCATCCCTCCTTGGAAGTCACCACCATGCCAAGTGCCAGCCAGGCCCCACGGGGCCGTCCTGAACATAATCAACAGAGCGTGACCCAGCAGTGGCTGGCGATCCTCTCGGTCGCCATTGGCGCCTTCGCCCTGGTCACCAGCGAATTTCTGCCAGTGGGCGTTCTCAACGATGTCGCCAGCGACCTGGGTATCAGTGCAGGCTTCGCCGGCCTGATGGTCACCCTGCCCGGCATCATGGCCGCGCTGGCCGCCCCGGCCATTTCCGTGGGGGTTGGCGCGCTGGACCGGCGCTACCTGCTGATCGGCCTGACGCTGATCATGATCATCGCCAACAGCATCGTCGCCTATGCGGGCGACTTCAGCCTGCTACTGGTCGGCCGGGTGCTGCTGGGTGTCAGCATCGGCGGCTTCTGGGCCACGGCCATCGCCCTCAGCGGGCGCCTGGCCCCTGAGGGCGTCGGCGTGGCCAAGGCCAACTCGATCATCATGGCCGGGGTGACCCTGGCGACGGTGGTGGGCGTGCCGGTAGGCACCTGGCTAAGCGGCCTGCTGGGCTGGCGAATGGCCTTCCTGGTGACTGCACTGGTGGGCGTGCCCGTGCTCCTGGCGCAGGTTTTGCTGCTGCCGCGGCTGTTGCCCGAAAAAGCCATTGGTGTGCGCGACCTGCCGGCGCTGTTCATCAACCCGCAAGCGCGCGTTGGCCTGATCGCCGTGCTGTTGATTGGCCTGGCGCATTTTGCCGCCTACACCTATGTAGCGCCGTTCTTCAAACAGAATGCCGGCTTCGACGGCCCGACCATCGGCTCATTGTTGCTGCTGTATGGCGTGGCCGGGTTCATGGGCAATATCTTCGCCGGCTTCGCCGGCTTCGCCGCCAACCGCAGTGTGCGCCATTCGCTGATGCTGGTGGCATTGCTGATCGCCGCCAGCACAGCGCTGTTTCCGTATTTCGCCACCGGCCTGACCGGCGCGGCGATGCTGATTGCGCTATGGGGGTTCGCCTTCGGCGCGTTCCCGGCCTGCGCCAATATCTGGATGTTCGTGGTCGCGCCCAAGGATGTCGAGCGGGGCATGCCGCTGTTCGTGGCCTTGTTCCAGGTGATCATTGCCGTGGGCTCGTTCTTTGGCGGGCAAGTGGTGGACCACATGGGCACCGCAGTGCTCTTGAGCCTGGCCACGGCCCTGGTGGGCTGTGGCTTCGTCACCGTGCTGGTGCTGGGGCGCAACGTCAGTAACGGCTTGGCCGAGCAACCTGCGTAAATGGCCGGGCGGGGTTGGCGGCCCTTGCCCCCCGCATCGGCAAGTTGTCATCCGTTCAGCTGAACAACCGGGCCAGGCACGCCAGCTTCTTCTTGTAAGAGCGGCGTGCCTCCAGTGCCTGCTCCAGGCTGACTCTCAGAAAGCGTGCCTGCTGATTCGGCTGCATCTGCCCGATCAGGTCGAGGTCGGCGCTGATCACCGTGCCAATCATGGCGTAGCCACCGCCCGATACGGCATCCCGGTGCAGAATGATCGGCTCCAGCCCGGCCGGTACCTGGATCGAGCCGATGGGGTAGCAGCTGTCGACGATGTTGGAAGGGTCCGAACCAGCACCGAATGGTTGCTCCCGCGGCTGGAAACTCAAGGCACTTCCGCCTTTGTAGCGGTAACCGATGCGATCCGCCTCGGAGCCTACCGTCCAGGCTTCGGTGAAGAAGCTTTGCGCAGCAGCTTCGGTCAGCCGGTGAAAATACAATCCCGGCACCACCCGCAGCACCACTTCGCCGCCCAGGGCCTGGCGCAGTGCCATCGGCAGGCTTGCGCCGGCGCGGCCGGTGCCGGTGGGCGTGCCGACCGGCAACAGGTCACCGGCCAACAACTTGCGCCCCTGGAAGCCACCCAAGGCCCCAAGCGCGTAGGTCGATCGGCTACCCAGCACCTCGGCCACATCAATACCCCCCGCCACTGCCAGGTAGGCCCGCGCGCCCGCCGTCGGGAAGCTGAAACGCAGCACCTGCCCGGCGCGCACGGCAAATGCCGTGTCGGGCCGCTGCTCGCGGCCATCGAGCAAGGCGGGCATCTGCGCACCGCACACTGCCACCAGCGCATCTGCCTGGAACTCAAGTTCAGGGCCGACCAGCGCACATTCCAGGCCGGCAGCGCCCGGCGGGTTGCCCACCAGGTAATTGGCTGCGCTCAGGGCATACTGGTCGAGCGCGCCAGATGGCGGGATGCCCAGGTGGTAATAGCCTTCGCGCCCCAGGTCCTGCACGGAGGTCGCCAGGCCCGGTTTGAGTACCTTGATCATGCCAGCACCTCCTGCAGCGATTTGGGGTAGCCGACCGGGTCGGCAAGGAATGCGTCCAGGGAAAACACCACCGGGCGAATGCGCAGGTCGAAACGGCCCTCCTCCACCTCAGCCACTGCCTGGTCATACGCGCGGCGGTCGATGGGTTTGAATTGCACGATGTCACCTGGGCGGAAGAACACCATGTGCTCCTTCAGGTAGCTCAAGGTCTGTTGCGGGTCGTAGATCGGTGCCGGGGTGACGCCGAACATCTGGTAACCGCCCGCGCCGCGCACCGAATAGATGCAACCGAAACAACCACCATGGCCCAGGGTCAGGCGGGGCGTGTCGGTACGCGGCCGCAGGTACTTGGGCACCTGCAACTGGCGCTGGCGCTCGACCATCTGGAACATGAACGGCAGGCCGGCGACGAAGCCGACCATGGAAACGAACCACGGTGCACCGCTGTGCGCCGCAATGAACGCGTCGACATCGGCCAGGCCATTGATGCGGGCCGCGTACTCCAGGTCGGTGCTGGCCGGGTCCTGGTGGCGGTCCCGGAAGCGCATCAAGGTTTCGTGGGTCCAGGGGTCGTTGTACAGCACCGGAATCTCGATGATGCGGGTATGCAACGAACGCTCGGCCACCGCCTGCGCTTCGGCGCCGCGCACCGCTGCCAGCAGGGCATCGGGGGCGATGCGGTCGGGGTCGAAACGCACCTGGAACGACGCATTGGCCAGGCACACATCCAGCACGCCGTCCAGCGCCAGGCGCTGTACCGCACGGGTGACGGCCATACCTTTGAAGAAGGCTTCCAGCGACATGCTCTCGCTGACCTCGGCAAACAGGTGCTCGTCGGCGCCGAAGCTGTAGCGGATAGGCGTTGTAGCAAGCGATTCGGCCATGACTGTTCCTTTTCTTGAAATCGTTATAGAAAGGCAGGCGAAAACAACATGATCAGGCTCCGGCCTGTGGCTGCCGGATACCAGCGTCAGCGCGGTGCACGCACCACGATGCCAGCCTGGTCCAGCGCCTTGCGCGTGGCCTCGACCAGGTCGAGGGCGCCCGGCGTATCACTGTGCAGGCAAATGGAATCGAACTCGATGGCCAGGTCCTGGCCCTCGACGGTGCGCACCACACCTTGCCGGCAAGCCCGCAGTACGCGCTCGGCGACCGCCAAAGGCTGGTAGCCCCTTACGTTACGGGTGAACACGATCGAGCCGCTCAGGTCGTACTCGCGGTCGGCATAGAACTCGCGCACCACCGGCTGGCCAAGCTCCTGGGCAATGCGGCAGATCACCGAGCCGGGCATGCAGAACAGCAATAACTGCGGTTCGATCAGCCGCAGGTTTTCCACCAGCAAGCGTGCAGCTTGCTCGTCACGGGCCAGGTGCATGTAAAGCGCCCCGTGGGGTTTGATGTGCTGCAGACTCACGCCCTGGGCCCGGGCGATTTCACGCAGCGCCCCGAGCTGGTAAAGCATGTCGTCGACCAGTTCCTGCGCCGATGCGTTGATGTGCCGGCGACCGAAACCGACCAGGTCGCGGAACCCCGGGTGTGCCCCCACGGCAACCCCCAGGGCCTTGGCCCGCTCCACCGTACGGCGCATGGTGCCGGGGTCGCCGGCATGAAAACCGGTGGCGATATTGGCGCTGCTGATGTAACCCATCAGCTCGTTATCCACGCCGTCGCCAATGGTCCACGGGCCAAAGCCCTCGCCCATGTCCGAGTTGAAATCCACTGCTTGCATGACCGTATCTCCCTGGCGCTTGTGGCTGCATGCAAGCCACGTTAGATTCTTCCCTACCCCTTGGGAAGATCTATAAACAGAATGGGTGTCTTCGGAAAAACAGATACCCCGGGAGCCTGCCGTGTCACTTACCTTGCGCCAGGTGCGCTACTTTGTCGCCACTGCCGAAATCGGCCAGATCTCCCAGGCCGCCCTCCACCTCAATATTTCCCAGTCGGCGGTCACCACGGCCATCAAAGAGCTGGAGGCCATGCTCGGCGTGCTGCTGTTCCAGCGCTCCGCCCAGGGCATGAACCTGACCGAAGCCGGCCGGCACTTCCTCAACCGCGCCTACGTCATCCTGCGCAGCGTCGACGATGCGCTGAACAGCCCGTTGCCGGACATACGCGCCAGCGGCCTGTTGCGCCTGGCAGCCAGCTACACGGTAATCGGCTACTTCCTGCCGCACCACTTGCAGCGCCTGGAGCACTGGCACCCCGACGTGACCCTGGAACTTTACGAACAGGAGCGCAGTGCCATCGAGCAAGGGCTGCTGGAGGGGCGCTTCGACATGGCGGTGGTGCTGACCGCCAACCTGACCCACCCGGCTATCGTTTCAGAAACGCTGTTCAACTCCGAGCGCCGCCTATGGCTGCCCGCGCACCACCCCCTGTGCGAACGCTCGGCCGTGAGCCTGGCCGATGTCGCCACAGAGCCGTTCATTTTGTTGACCGTGGACGAAGCCGAGCAAAGCGCCATGCGCTATTGGCAGCAGGCCGGGCAACGGCCCAGCGTGCGCGTGCGCACCAGTTCGGTGGAGGCGGTGCGCAGCATGGTCGCCAATGGCAGTGGCGTAGCGATCTTGTCAGACCTGGTGCACCGGCCATGGTCGCTGGAGGGCAAGCGCATCGAAACAGTCACCATCAGCGACCCGGTAGCGCCCATGAGCGTGGGGCTGGCCTGGCACCGCGAGCGGGCGTTCAGCCCGGCGATGCAGGCTTTGCGCAATTACTTCCACGGCGCCTTCCTGGCACCGCAGCAGTGGGCTGCACGGCGCTGAGCACGCTGTGCCAGGCATTTCGTGCAGGCCCTGGCTCCCGGCCGAACGATCCGACCGCTCTGCCGTCATAACCTGAGCCGGTGCCGACACGCAAAGAGGACGCGAAATGACCCAGCCCGACCCAGCATACGTGAAATGGCTCGAAGCGCGCGCCATGCTCAAGGCTTCCCAGGAGCGCGCCAGCCTGTACTCAGGCCAGTCGCGCCTGTGGCAACAACCCTACGCCGAGGCACAGCCCCGCCGGGCCACGGAAATCGCCTCGGTCTGGCTGACCGTTTACCCCGATGCCATCATCGCCCCAGAGGGCTGCTCGGTGCTCGGTGCCCTGGCCCATGAAGCCTTGTGGAAGCGCCTGTCGGAAATCGGCATTCAAGGCCTGCACACCGGGCCGATCAAGCTGTCTGGCGGTATTCGCGACCGCGAGCTCACACCCAGCGTAGACGGCAACTTCGACCGCATCAGCTTCGATATCGACCCGCTCTATGGCAGCGAGCCGGAGCTGATCCAGATGAGCCGCATGGCTGCCGCGCACAATGCGGTGACCATCGACGACCTGATCCCTTCGCACACCGGCAAGGGCGCCGACTTCCGCCTGGCGGAAATGGCCTACGGCGCCTACCCGGGCCTGTACCACATGGTGGAGATACGCGAGGAAGACTGGCACTTGCTGCCCGACGTGCCACCCGGACGTGACTCGGCCAACCTGCTGCCCGCACAGTGCGACGAGCTCAAGGCACGCCATTACATCGTCGGGCAGTTGCAGCGGGTGATTTTCTTCGAGCCGGGGGTCAAGGAAACCGACTGGAGCGCCACCCCACCGGTCACCGGTGTCGACGGCAAGACCCGGCGTTGGGTCTACCTGCACTACTTCAAAGATGGCCAACCGTCGCTGAACTGGCTGGACCCCACCTTTGCCGCCCAGCAGATGATCATCGGCGACGCCCTGCATGCCCTGGATTGCCTGGGTGCACGTGGCCTGCGCCTGGATGCCAACGGTTTTCTCGGGGTGGAAACCCGTGCCAGCGGCACCGCCTGGTCGGAAAGCCACCCGCTGTCGCTGGTCGGCAACCAATTGATCGGTGGCATGATCCGCAAGGCCGGCGGCTTCAGTTTCCAGGAACTGAACCTGACCCTCGATGACATTGCGCAAATGTCCAAGGGCGGTGCCGACCTGTCCTACGACTTCATCACCCGGCCCGCCTACCAACATGCCTTGCTGACCGGCGACACCGAGTTCCTGCGCCTGATGCTCAAGGAAATGCACGCCTTCGGCATCGACCCGGCCTCACTGATCCATGCCCTGCAGAACCACGACGAACTGACCGTGGAGCTGGTGCACTTCTGGACCCTGCATGCCCATGACATGTACCTGTACAAGGGCCAGACATTACCCGGCAACATCTTGCGCGAGCACATCCGCGAAGAAATCTACGAACGCCTGTCGGGCGAGCATGCGCCCTACAACCTGCGCTTCGTCACCAATGGCATCGCCTGCACCACCGCCAGCCTCATCACTGCGGCACTGGGCATCCGCGACCTCGACCAGATAGGCCCGGCGGACATCGAGCAGATCCAGAAACTGCACCTGCTGCTGGTCATGTACAACGCCATGCAGCCAGGTGTGGTGGCGCTGTCGGGCTGGGACATGGTCGGCGCCCTGCCCTTGCCAGGCGAAGCCGTGGCCGAGCGCATGCTCGACGGCGATACCCGCTGGATTCACCGCGGCGGCTACGACCTGGCCGGGCTCGACCCGCAAGCGGACACGTCAGTGCGCGGCATGCCGCGGGCGCGGGCGCTGTATGGCAGCCTCGACAGCCAACTGGACAACCCTGACTCGTTCGCCTGCAAGGTGAAAAAACTGCTCGCGGTGCGCCAGGCCTACGGCATTGCCACCAGCCGCCAGGTGCTGGTGCCGGAGGTCAGCAGCCCTGGGTTGCTGGTCATGGTGCATGAGCTACCGGCCGGGCGCGGCATCCAGATCAGTGCGTTGAACTTCAGCCAGGAGGTGATCGCCGAGGAGCTACTGCTAACGGGCTTCACGCCAGGGCCGGTGGTGGACATGATCAACGAAACGGTAGAAGGCGACCTGACTGAGGATGGCCGTTTGCTGGTGAACCTGGACCCGTACGAAGCGCTGTGCCTGCGCATCGTCAACAGCACCGGGCATGTGTGAGCCGGCCAGCGCCCTGGGTATGCCCGGCCGCATCCCTGGGCAGCACCAGGGCGCTGGCGCCTTGCTTTTGAGGCCGTACAGGCATAGCGTTCGGGTGTTTTCTTTTCGCGCCCAGGAGCAACACCATGTACACCGGCATCGTCCAGGCCGTCCGCCCACTGCTTGATGTGACCAGCTACCCGGGCCACAACCAGTTCACCATTGACCTCACCCCGGAACTGCTCGATGAGTTGAAGATCGGCGCCAGCGTTAGCGTCGAGGGCACGTGCTTGTCTGTCACCGAGATCGACGGCAGCCACGTCAGGTTCGATGCAATGACGGCCACCCTGGAACGCACCAACCTGCGCAATTTCAAGGCCGGCCAAGGGGTCAACATCGAGCGTTCGGCGAAGATGAACGCCGAAGTCGGCGGCCACCTCATGGCTGGCCACATTGCCACGACCGCAGAAATAGTCGAACTGTCGATCGAGCAGACCGGCGCCTTCATCCGTTTCCGCATGCCGCCGCCATGGGGCAAGTACGTGTTCCCGCGGGGCTTCATCGGGGTCAACGGCTGCAGCCTGACCGTGGCCGACGTGGAAGACAACCTGGTCACCATCAACCTGATCCCGGAAACCCTGCGCCAGACCACGTTCGCCAGCTACGCTGCCGGCGATTTGCTGAACATCGAGGTCGATCACCAGACCATGGTGCTGGTGGATGTGGTCGAGCGCACCATCAAAGGCACCCTGGCCCGCGAAAACCTGTTGCCCTGAGGCCTGCCCGTGCTACCCCATCCCCTTACTACCCGTACGGCCAGGCGCTTGCGCCTGCAGGTGCTGCGTGGCCGTGTCGGCCTTGGCCTGGTGGCCGGGCTGTCGGTGCTGGCAGGCATGACCGACGCCATTGGCCTGCTGGCCCTGGGCGACTTCGTATCGTTCATGAGCGGTAATACCACGCGCCTGGCGGTGGCGATCAGCCAGGCTGACCTGGCCCTGGTGCTGCGCCTGAGCGGCGCTTTGCTGGGCTTTGTCGCGGGTAACACATTGGGGGTAGTGCTGGCGCGCGGCTTCCGTCGCCGGGCCTGGCCCGTGCTGGTGGTCGTGGCGGCGTTGCTGGCCTGCGCTGCAGCGTGGCCACTGGCGGCCACCTTCCCGGCATTGCTGGCCGCGACCCTGGCCATGGGCATGATCAACGCAGTCGTCGAGCAAGTGAACGGCCTGCCCATCGGCCTCACCTACGTCACCGGTGCACTGTCACGCTTCGGCCGCGGCCTTGGGCGCTGGTTGCTGGGCGAGCGGCGCCACGGCTGGCGGGTGCAACTGGTGCCGTGGGCAGGGATGCTGCTGGGCGCCGCGCTGGGCGCCTGGCTGCAACACCACCTGGGCCTGCAGGCACTGGCCGGCAGTTGCGTGCTGGCGTGCCTGCTGGCCCTGGTGTCGCGGTTCATTCCACGTGCCTGGCAGCGTGGCTACATGCCGCGCTGATCAATCGATGCGCGGGTGCTGCTGGACCAACAACTTGCGCTTGGCCTCGAGCTCGGCGATCTGCTCGTCGATGTCCTCGATCTTCTGCTCGATGTTGTCGTGGTGTTCCTGCAGCAGCTCCCGGGCCTCGTCGATGTCCGATGCCGCCGGTGCGGCACCGCGCAGCGGTTTGTTGGCGGTTTCCTTCATGGTCAGGCCGGTCACCAGGCCCACCGCGGCGATCACCATCAGGTAGTAGGCGGGCATGTACAGGTTGCCGCTGCTTTCCACCAGCCAGGCGGCGATGGTGGGGGTCAGGCCGGCGATCAGCACGGAGATGTTGAAGGCACTGGCCAGTGCGCTGTAGCGGATGTGAGTGGGGAACATCGCCGGCAACGTCGACGCCATGACACCGATGAAGAAGTTCAGCAGCACCGCAATGATCAGCAGCCCCGAGAAGATCAACCCCAGCACACCACTGTTGATCAGCATGAATGCCGGAATGGCCAGGGCGAACAGCCCGACACTGCCGACCACGATAAACGGGCGACGGCCGAACTTGTCGCTCAGCAGGCCGATGATGGGCTGCACGAACAGCATGCCGACCATGATCGCGATGATGATCAGTACGCCATGGTCCTCGCTGTAATGCAGGTTGTGCGAGAGGTAGCTGGGCATGTAGGTCAACAGCATGTAGTAGGTGACGTTGGTGGCGATCACCACGCCAATGCAGGTCACCAGGCTACGCCAGTGCTTGGTCGCCACTTCCTTGAACGACACCTTGGGCCCCGACGCCAGGCCCTCGCGGTCACCCTGCTCCATCTTGTCGACGTGCTGCTGGAACGCGGGGGTTTCCTCCAGGGCGTTACGCAGGTAGAGGCCGATGATGCCCAGCGGCAAGGCCAGGAAGAACGGCAGGCGCCAGCCCCACTCAAGGAACCTTTCTTCGCCAAGCACCGTGGAAATGAGCACCACTACCCCGGCGCCCAGGACGAAGCCGGCGATCGAGCCGAAGTCCAGCCAGCTGCCAAGGAAGCCGCGCTTGCGGTCAGGCGCATACTCGGCCACGAAGATCGAGGCGCCGGTGTACTCGCCGCCCACCGAGAAGCCCTGGGCCATTTTCGCCAGCAACAGCAGTATCGGCGCCCATATGCCGATACTGGCATAGGACGGTATCAAGCCAATGGCAAAGGTGCTGAGGGACATGATGACGATGGTGGCGGCAAGGATTTTCTGCCGGCCGAACTTGTCGCCGAGGGCGCCGAAGAACAGCCCGCCCAGGGGGCGAATGAGGAATGGCACCGAAAAGGTGGCCAACGCCGCGATCATTTGCACACTGGGGTCGGCGTTGGGGAAGAACACCTTGCCCAATGCATAGGCGACGAAGCCATAGACACCGAAGTCGAACCACTCCATGGCGTTACCCAGTGCAGCGGCGGTGATCGCCTTCTTCATCTTGGCATCGTCGACGATCGTGATGTCCTTGAGGCCAATAGGTTTGACGCTTTTCCTGCGAGATTTCATGCCTGTATCCCTGTCGATCAATGCTCTATGGCATCTGATACAACGGGACACAAAATAATTCAGCGCTTAATGAATTTTTGTAGGGAATTGCGCTGGGGGCGGGTAAGCCCGCCCCCAGTCCAGGGGAGCTGCTTTGCTGCTCAAATGCCTTCGCGGGCCAGGTCCATGGCGAAGTAGGTCAGGATTAGGTCGGCACCGGCGCGCTTGATAGCGCCAATGCTTTCGCGCACCACGCGGCCTTCGTCGATGGCACCGGCAAGGCCACCGAACTTGATCATCGCGTACTCACCGCTGACCTGGTACGCCGCCAGCGGCAGGCGCGAGGCCGCACGAATGTCGGCGATCACGTCAAGGTAGGCACCGGCCGGCTTGACCATCAGCACGTCTGCACCTTCCTGCTCGTCAAGCAGCGATTCACGCACGGCCTCGCGGCGGTTCATCGGGTTCATCTGGTAGCTCTTGCGGTCACCTTTGAGCGCAGTGCCGCCTGCTTCGCGGAACGGGCCGTACAGCGACGAGGCGAACTTGGTCGAATAGGCCATGATCGCAGTGTCGTGGAAGCCTGCACCGTCCAGCGCGCTACGAATGGCCTGGACCTGGCCGTCCATCGCCGCCGAAGGCGCGATGAAGTCGGCACCGGCCGCGGCGGCGATCACCGCCTGCTTGCCCAGGTTGACCAAGGTGGCGTCGTTGTCCACGCCGTGGTCATGCAGCACGCCGCAGTGCCCGTGGCTGGTGTATTCGCAGAAACAGGTATCGGACATCACCACCATTTCCGGCACGGTGTCCTTGCAGATACGCGACATGCGCGCCACCAGGCCGTTTTCGTTCCAGGTGTCGCTGCCAACGGCATCCAGGTGGTGAGACACACCAAAGGTCATCACCGATTTGATACCGGCGCGGGCATAGCGCTCGATTTCCTGGGCCAGCCGCTTCTCAGGGATGCGGTTCACGCCGGGCATGCTGCTGATGGGCACGAAGTCGTCGATGCCTTCTTCCACGAAGATCGGCAGGATCAGGTCTTCAAGGCGGAATTCGGTTTCCTGGAATACGGTGCGCAGGGACTCGTTCTGGCGCAGGCGGCGAGGACGAACGGAGGGGAATTGGTTGGACATGACTGCTCCAGGGAATTTGAACGGCGTATACCTTATGCCTGTCAGGGGCCAGTGAAAAGGCCGGATGACGAGATATTGTCCTGCATCAAAGGTAATGGCCGCGCAGGGCACTGGCTGAGCCGGTGTTGCCCGCTTCGGGGGGGAACCTGCGAAGCGGGCTGCACCGGCAGCACATCATTGCAGCCAGGGCGGTGTCGGCTCTTCGGCCTTGGCCGGGCCGTTTTCCGCCTCGGCACGCGCTGCCCGGCGCCGGGCCTCGTCCAAGCGGGCGGCGTCGATTTCCCGCATTACCCCGCCAACGTCGGCCTCATGCTCGTCGTCCTGGAATACCCCGGTCAACACGGTATCGGGCAGCAACTTGCCAGCCTCGTACAACGCCCACATTTCCTGGGCATAGCGCGTGCTCTTCAGCTCTGGGGCAAAGCGCCCGAAGTAGTGGGCCATGTTGTCCACGTCACGCTGCAGCATGCTGAATGCGTGGTTGTTGGCGGCGGCGTCCACTGCCTGCGGCAGGTCGATGATCACCGGCCCGTCCGGGCCGAGCAGCACATTGAATTCGGACAGGTCGCCATGGACCAGCCCGGCACACAGCATCAGCACGATCTGGCGAATGACGAAGGCATGGAACACCCGGGCCTCCTCGGCCTCCAGGTGCACGTCGTTGAGCCGGGGTGCGGCATCGCCATCGGCGTCGGTCACCAGCTCCATCAGCAACACGCCGTCCTGGAAGTCATAGGGCTTGGGCACCCGGACCCCGGCGCCGGCCAGGCGGAACAGTGCCGCCACTTCGGCGTTCTGCCAGGCGTCCTCGGCCTCTTTGCGGCCGTACTTGCTACCCTTGGCCATGGCCCGGGCCTGGCGGCTATTGCGCACCTTGCGGCCTTCCTGGTATTCGGCGGCCTGGCGGAAACTGCGCTTGTTGGATTCTTTATAGACCTTGGCGCAGCGCACCTGGCTGCCGCAACGCACCACGTACACGGCGGCTTCCTTGCCACTCATCAACGGCCGCAGTACTTCGTCGACGAGGCCGTCTTCGATCAGGGGTTCGATTCTTTTGGGTGTCTTCATCAGGCTGCGTTCGGGGTCCTGGCTGTGTTGACGGACATCCTCTCACAGCCTGCTGCGACATGCTCGTCTGTCTTCACAATGGGTGAACCCAGGTAGGTTGTGGCAAGATGAATTTTTCTTAAATCGCCGGTTGTCTATTCTTTGGCACAATCGAGTCTCCATTAGATGCCCAGGAACCAGCATGCCTCGCGTACTGACCATCGAAGACGACGCCGTCACCGGCCAGGAAATCGTCGCCGAACTTACCAGCCATGGCCTTGAGGTGGAGTGGGCCGACAATGGTCGTGAAGGCCTGGCCAAGGCCATTGCCGGCGGTTATGACCTGATCACCCTGGACCGCATGCTGCCTGAGGTCGATGGCCTGACCATCGTCACGACCCTGCGCAACCTCAAGATCGCCACGCCGATCCTGATGATCAGCGCCCTCTCCGACGTCGATGAGCGGGTGCGCGGCCTGCGCGCCGGCGGTGACGACTACCTGACCAAGCCGTTCGCCTCCGACGAAATGGCCGCCCGGGTCGAGGTGCTGCTGCGCCGCAACAGCGTGCCGATGACCCAGACCCGCTTGCAGGTCGCCGACCTGCAACTGGACCTGATCAGCCACGAAGCGCGCCGCGGCGACAACACCCTCAACCTGCTGCCCACCGAGTACAAACTGCTGGAGTACCTGATGCGCCACAGCGGCCAGGTCATTACGCGGATGATGATTTTCGAGGAAGTGTGGGGCTACCACTTCGACCCGGGCACCAACCTGATCGACGTGCATATCGGCCGCCTGCGCAAGAAAATCGACTCACCCGGCCAGTCGCCGCTGATCCGTACGGTGCGGGGCTCCGGCTATGCCATTGCTGAACCCGTCTAAAGGCTGGAGTTCGTCCACCAGCCGGCTGCTGGCACTGTACAGTTTTCTATTCGTAGCCTGGAGCAGCATCCTCATGGGGGTGCTGTACTTCGAGGTTTCGAGCTACCTGAACAAGCTCACCCGCCATTCCATGCTGCAGCGTCAGCACCTGTTCGCGCACATGAGCGGCAAGCAGCTGGACGACGCCCTGATTGCCAGCCAGGCTTTCGAGGAACGCAGCTTCGATGCCTATGGCCTGTTCGATGCACAACTCAACCCGCTGGGCGGCAGTGTTCGTGCCCTGCCCCCTGGGCTGCGGCTGGACGGCAAGATCCATGAGCTGAAGCGTTGCCTGGATGCCGATGATCCGCGCATGCCCCGCGACAGCTGCGATGCCGTGGCGATCAAGGTGCAGGATGGGCGCTGGCTGGTGCTGTTCCGCGATAACGGCTCATTGTTCGTCGTCACACGGATCATTCTCGATGCCTTGCTCTGGGGTATCTCCTTCACCCTGATCCCCGGGTTCGCCGGCTGGTACCTGCTGCGCCGCCGCCCCCTGAAACGCATCCGGGCCATTCAGGCCCAGGCCGAGCTGATTGTCGCCGGCGACCTCACGCACCGCCTGCCGCTGTCGGCCCGGCGCGACGAACTGGACATGCTGGCCGCCATCGTCAATGCCATGCTTGACCGCATCGAGCGGCTGATGCACGAGGTCAAGGGCGTGTGCGACAACATTGCCCACGACCTGCGCACCCCACTGACCCGCCTGCGCGCCCAGCTGTACCGCATACGCCAGCAAAGCGACAACGATTCCGCGCAAGCCGAGGCACTGGACCAGGCCATCGGCGAAACCGACACCCTCATGGCGCGTTTTCGTGGGTTGTTGCGCATCAGCGAACTGGAAGACCGCCAACGCCGGGCCGGCTTCGTGCAGCTTGACCCGCATGATTTGCTGGTAGAGCTGCACGACTTCTACCTGCCGTTGGCCGAAGATGGCGGCATTCACCTGGAGCTGCACCAACCTGGGCACTTGCCGGCACTGCACGGCGACCGCGAGCTGTTGTTCGAGGCGCTGGCCAACCTGGTAGGTAACGCGATCAAGTTCACCCCGGAAGGTGGGCAGGTGCGCGTGGCCGCCACCCAGGACGACGCTGGCGTGCACGTGGCCATCGAAGACAGCGGGCCGGGTATTCCGGAAGAAGAACGCACGGCCGTACTAAAGCGGTTCTACCGCAGTGATGAAGGCCACCGCCACGCCGGGTTCGGCCTGGGGCTGTCGATCGTTGCGGCGATCGTTGACCTGCATGGGTTCGGCCTGGAAATTGGCGAGAGCCCTTTGGGTGGGGCCAAGCTGGTACTGCATTGCCCATTGGCCGGGCTGGCCAAATAACCATCGGGGCTGCTTTGCAGCCCATCGCGACACAAGGCCGCGCTGTAAGAGCAACTGTCTTTCTCAAAAATTTGAAAAGCCTGCGCGATTCACCTGTGGGAGCGGGCGACGCGGTGTCTGGCACCGGCTGCGCCGGTGTTCGCGGGCATGCCCGCTCCCACAGGGGGTCTGCGCTGGCTTGGAGTTGCCGCCGTACTTGCAGGAGCAATTGTCTTTCTGAAAATTTGAAAAGCCTGCGCGATTCGTTGTGGGAGCGGGCTCTAGGCATCTGCGGCATTCAGCTTGTCATTCACCGCTCTCACTCCAGACTCTAATCCCCTCCCAAGACACACGCGGTCTTGTGTCGCGATGGGCTGCCAGGCAGCCCCAGGATCTCAAACCGAGCCTTGAACGCCTTGGCCTACACCCTCGGCGTTGGGTTCATCATGCAGCGATATCCGGGACGTTTCCGGCAACGCCAGCCCGCCGAGCAAAGCCACCAACGCAATCACCACCAGGTAGAACGCCGGCGCCAGGCTGCTGCCGGTCTGCCCGATCAGCCAGGTCGCGACCAGCGGCGCGGTGCCACCGAACAGCGTATAGGCCACGTTGTAGGTAATGGCAGAAGCGGTGTAGCGGGTCCGGGTCGGGAAGCTCTCCGACAGCAATGCCGCAGTCACCACCCCGCTGCACAGCGCGCCGACCGCCAGCAGAATCACCCCCAGCAGGGCCCCCGGCATCGAGCCGGAGCTGGCCAGCCAGTAGGCCGGGAACACGCACAGCATCACCCAAAGGCAGGTGAAGCCGATGGTCTTGCGCCGCCCGAACCGGTCCGACAGCGCCCCCGCCAGCGGGCAGCCGATGGCGGCGAACAGCAGGGCTACGGTGGTGACCAGCAGCGACTGCGCCCGGGTCAGGTTGCCGACCAGTTGCAGGTAGGTGGCGAAGTAGGTGGTGAACATGTAGAACGACAACGCCGTCAGCGAAATGAACGCCCCCAGGTTGCGAATGGCCCGGCCGTGGTGGCGCAGGGTTTCCTTGAGTGGCGAATGCTCGTGCTCCTTGCCCTGGGCCACGGCTTCCCGGAATGCCGGGGTTTCTTCCATGCGCCAGCGCAGGTACAGGCCGACCAGGCCCAGTGGCGCGGCGATCAGGAACGGAATGCGCCAGCCCCAGGCAGCCATGGCTTCGCTGGACAGGCTGGCTTCCAGGCTATAGGCGATCACCGCCGCACAGGCGAACGCGGAAAAGGTCGAAACCGGTACGAAGCTGCCGTAGAAAGCCCGCTTGTCGTTGGGCGCGTGTTCCATCAGGTAGGCGCAGGCCCCGGCGTATTCGCCACCGGCAGAAAACCCCTGCAGGCAGCGCGCCAAGGTCAGCAATACCGGCGCGGCCAGGCCGATGCTGGCGTAGGTCGGCAGCAGGCCGATCAGGGTGGTGGAGCCGGCCATCAGCAAGATGGTCAGCGAGAGGATGCGCTTGCGCCCCAGCCGATCGCCGAGGGCGCCGAACACGATACCGCCCAGGGGGCGCAAGGCGAAGGCCACCGCGAACACGGCAAAGGTCTTGAGCAAGGCGACGCTGGAATCTTCGCTGGCAAAGAACTGGCTGGCGATCAGCGTGGCGAGAAAGCCGTATACGGCAAAGTCGAACCATTCGACGAAGTTGCCGATGGCCGAGGCGGCGATCACCCTGCGCAGGGTGGCGGGGGATACCTCATGAGGTGCGGGCATGCGGGTGCTCTCCGATTCCATTGGCAGGCATGATGAACGTGGTGCGGTCTGGCCGCGCCATCATTGTTATGCCTGCCAGTAGATAACCGGGCAGCGCAAGGCGCTTTGTCGAGGACGACCTCGGGATACCTGAATCAACCGCCATCGACACGGCGTGTGCCCGGCAGCGCAGCGGGCGCCAGGCAATCAGGCGACAGCGACGCGATTGCGCCCTTCCTGCTTGGCCCGGTACAGCGCCAGGTCAGCCTCGCTCAGCACGGTTTCCGGCTCGCGCCCCGGCTCGCCGCTCCAGTGGGCCACCCCCAGTGACAGGGTCACCGCGCCCACCGGCTGGATCGGCGTTTCCTGCACCGTCACCCGCAGGCGCTCAGCGACCGCGGCGGCCACCTCCAGGCTGGCCCCAGGCAGCAGCATGAGAAATTCTTCACCGCCGGTGCGGCAAAGCAGGTCACCCTCGCGGCAACAGCGGCGCATCAGCTCGGCCAGCCGCTGCAGCACCTGGTCACCGACCACATGCCCATGCTTGTCGTTGACCTGCTTGAAGTGGTCGATATCCAGCACGATGGCTGCAAATGCCCGGCCTTCGGCTTCCAGCAGCGACAGGTTGAGCTCCAGGCTGCGGCGGTTGCCCAGGCCTGTCAGGGGGTCGGTCTGGGCATCGCGGTTGAGCCTGCCGATGCGCGCCTGCAGCAAGTTCAAGCCGAACAGCAAGGCGCGCTTGAGCTCTGCGGCCTCGAAGTACCAGGCCCGCACGCGATGCAAGCGCTCAGCGGTGCCGGGGCGGTCCATCGAGCGGGCACCTGCAGCCAGTTGCCACAGTGGGCGGGCGATGGTCAGGGCCAGCCACCACAGCAGCAAGCAGCCTATCAGGGCCAGCGGCGCGGAAATACCGACCACGTTCAGCACCAGGCGGCTGAGCGGCATCATGGTTTGTGCCAGTGGCTGCTGTGCCACCACGCCCCAGCCGGCGCTGGGCACGGTGGCGAAGCCGGCGACCATCTCCACACCTTGGCTGTTGGTCAGCTGGCGTGTGCCGTTGCCCAGGTTGGTCAGTTGGTCGATCAGCTCATTGCCCTGCACGACGGTACCCACCCGCTGGCTGTCGGGGTGGTAGAGCAGCCGGCGATTGCGGTCGATCACATACAGGTACGAACCGTCCTTGTAAAAGTGCTCGCCGAGCAGGCGGTTGAGGATGTTGCGTTCCCGCAGGTAAAGGCTGCCACCGACATACCCCAGGTAGCGGCCGTTGGCGTCGACGACCGGTTGCGTCAGCGCCACCACCAGGTTGTTGGCCGCCGACAGATAGGGTGTCGACACCAGCGCGCGGCGCTCCTGCAATGCCTCCTGCACACCGGGCGATTGCATCCGGGTGCCGACCATGTGGCGTAGCGGCGCGGGGGATATCGCCAGCAGCACGCCATTGGCATCGATCACGAACGTGGAATTGAACGCCATGCTCTGGCCCAGCACCCGGTCGGTCTCGCGCTGCAAGGCGGCGGGATCGTCCAGTTGCCGGCCTTGCTCGCTGGCGCTGAACGCCAGTTGCTGCAAGGCACTACCGATGAATGCATCGGTGATGCTGGCCAGCTTGGCCGCATACACCCGGTTGGCTTCCAGCGCGTGGTCGATCAGCAATTGGCGCTGTACCCGGTAGCTGGCGAAATAGCTGGCGCACAGCATGACCACGGCAGTAAGGGCGCACAGCACCAGAATGAGTGTGCGTAGATCCAGGCGCAGTCCGTGCTTGGCGTGTGGCAATCCTGACCTCGAGTGTTCGAATAGGGCTACGAAACGGAAGCGACCGTGCCGGTCGCGCTCATGAACCTGCCTTTTCCAAGGCGTTCAGTTCGTCTTGCACCTGCTGCATGCGCTGCTCGGCCAATGCTTGCACCTTGGGGTCGCGGGCGGTTTCACGCATCAGGCCGGTGAGTTTGTCGCTCAGTTGCCGGCCAGCATCGGTGTTTTCCAGAGCACGGGCCTTGGCCGGGTCCTGGGTGGCCGCGACAATGGTGGCGAACTCGGCGTCACTGAAATGCTCCTTGCTGTAGAGGCGGAACAGGTCCTGGCGCTGGTCTTCTACCGTCAGATGCTTGCGCAGCACATCTTCGATGGTGGTACGCGCCAGCCGTGGGTGCTGGCGGGCCAGCAGCCCGGCCATGCGTTCGATGTTGTGGTCGTAGGCATCCTGCAGCGGCAGCTGGGCAAGAATCTGCTCTTCACGGGAGGGCTTCTGGTCGCAGGCGGCAACGGCAGCAATCAGCAACAGCGGCAACAGCAACTTCTGGATGCGAGGCATGGCGTGGCCTGGTCGGGCAGTGAAGGCTGCCGATTATAGCGAGGTCAGCCCTGCCGCGACGAGCCCTGCGATTTGCCTTGTACGGCCGGCTGGGTTAGAACCGTGCACCCAACACTCAGGCTTGAACCTTATGCCGAACTGGACGTTGCAACCTGTTACCCGCGATGCCATTGGCCAAGTGCTGGCGTTTGTCGACAGCGCGCGCCGCGAGCTGTTTCCGGCGCTGGCCAATGCACCGTTGCCCCGGGACCTGGCGCATTTCAGCGAAACCTACCTTGAAGGCGAGGGCTGCTTCCTGGAAGCCCGGGTTGATGAGCGCCTGGTCGGGGTGATCGGCTACCTGCCCTACGACCACCGTTTCAGCCAACTTGATTATGCTGGCGAGCGCGTCGTTGAAGTGGTGCGCCTGTTCGTGCTGCCGGCGTACCGCAGGCGCGGGCTTGCCGCCGCGTTGTTCGGCGCCTTGCGCCAGCAGGCGCTGCAGGCCGGCATCGGTTGCCTCTACCTGCATACCCACCCATTCCTGCCGGGGGCCATCACGTTCTGGGAGCGGCAAGGCTTCGCTGTCGTGGACGTGGAGCCAGACCCGGTCTGGCAAACCACGCACATGCAACTGCGCTTGGGCTGAGCAGGCCAGGCGCCTGGGCTACCCAGGCTTCTGCCGGTAGCTCAGGGGGCGCGAAAGCGCAGGATGCGTGTGCCGTCCCAGGGGTCGGTGAGGTAATGGCCATGAACACCAAAGGTGTGCAGCAGGCACTCGGGGGTCAGTACCTCGAACGGCGTGCCGAGGGCGACCAGCCGGCCTTTGTCGAGCACTGCAACGCGGTCGCAGGTCAGCGCCTGGTTGAGGTCGTGCAGGGCCACCAGGGTGGTCACCTGCAGGGCTTGTACCTGCTGCAGCAGGCTCAGCTGGTGCTGGATGTCCAGGTGGTTGGTCGGTTCGTCGAGCAGCAGCACCTGCGGCCGTTGGGCCAGGGCGCGGGCGATATGCACGCGCTGCCGCTCGCCACCGGACAACGACCCCCAAAGGCGAGCGCGCAGGTGCAAGGCGTCGAGGTCGGCCAGTGCCTGCTCGACAATCGCCCGGTCCGCGCTGGAGAACGGCGCAATGGCTGACAGCCACGGCGTGCGGCCCAAGGCCACCGCGTCGAACACATTGATTGCATCGAGGGTGTCGGCCTGCTGTTCAACCAGTGCCAGGCATTGGGCCACGCGCCGGCGAGGCATGCCTGCCAGTGGCTCGCCCATCAACTGCACGCTGCCGCAGGCCGGCGGGCGCAGGCCGGCCAGCACCTTCAGCAGCGAAGACTTGCCTGAGCCGTTGGGGCCGACGATCGCGAGTGTTTCACCCGCCACCAGGTTGAGATGGATGTCGTGCAGCACCCGTTTGCCGGCCAGTTGCAGGCCGAGATCCTGGCAGCTCAGCGGCGCCAGTTGGAATACAGCCATGACCGTCATGGGCGCCCCCGGCGGCTGACCAGTATCAGCGCGAAGACAGGCGCGCCAAGCAGCGCGGTGACCACGCCCACCGGTATGACCTGGCCGCTGATCAGCGTGCGCGAGAGGATGTCGGCGGCAATCAGAAACAGTGCCCCGCCCAATGCACTGGCAGGCAGCAGGCGGCTGTGTCCGGGGCCGAGCAGCAGGCGCAGGGCGTGTGGAATGACCAGCCCGACGAAACCGATGGCGCCGACGATGGACACCATCACGGCCGTTACCAGCGCCGCGCAACTGATCAGCAGTAACTGGCTGCGCCGCACCGGTATGCCCAGCGAAGCTGCCGAGTCGGCGCCGAAGGTGAAGGCATCCAGCGCGCGGCGATGCCACAGGCACACCAGCAAGCCGAACAGTGCCACTGGCACGGCTAGCCATACTGCGGGCCAGCGCACGCCACTGAGGTTGCCCAGTAGCCAGAACAGGATGCCCCGTGCCTGCTCGGCGGTGGCCGACTTGGTGATCAGGAATGCCGTCAGGGCATTGAACAGTTGCGACCCGGCGATACCAGCCAGAATCACCTGGGCGTTATTGCTGCCAGGGCCTGCCGCGCGGGCCAGCACCAGCACCAGGGCAAAGGCCGCCAGGGCACCGATGAAGGCGCCGGCCGACATGCTCAAAGCCAGGCTGCCCAGGCCCAGCAGGCCAACCAGTACGGCACCGGTCGAAGCGCCGGCGGACAGCCCCAGCAGGTAGGGCTCGGCCAGGGGATTGCGCAGCAGCGCCTGGAGGATCACGCCGCAGGTGGCCAGGCCGGCACCGCAGGCCGCCGCAACCAGTGTGCGGGTCAGGCGATAGTTCCAGATGATCCCGGCATCGATCGGGTCGACCGGATAACCGGCTTGCCACAGCTGGTTGGCCAGCACCTGGCCGACCACGCGCGGTGCCAGGCCGGTTTCGCCAATGGCTGTGCCGGCGAGCAGGGCCGCCAGCAGTGCGGCCACGGCCAGGCCGATACAGGCTGACAGTCGACTGATCACTGGCTGGCTTTACCGCTGGCAAAAGCGGCCGCCAACGTTTGCACGCCACGGAACAGGCGGATACCCGCCTGCATGGCGTCGGCGTCGAGGATGATGATGCGGTCGTGTTTCACCGCGTCCATGTTGCGGGTTACCGGGTCGCTGCGCAGGAATGCCAGCTTCTTCTGGTAGTCGTCGGCGGGGAAACGCCGGCGGTCCATGCGGGCGATGATCAGCCAGGTGGGGTTGGCCCTGGCCAGGGTTTCCCAACCTACGGTGGGCCACTCCTCGCTGGACTCGACCACATTGCGCACCCCCAGGGTGCGCAGCATGAAGTCGGCGACCCCTTGGCGGCCCGCGACGTAAGGGTCGATGACCAGGTTGGCGCTGGAGAACCAGAACAGTGCCGAGGTGCCCGACAGGTCCTTGCCCGCCAATTGCGCGCGGGCGCTGTCCAGGCGGCCTTTGAGCTCGGCGTTCAGGGCCACGCCGCGCGCCTGTACATCGAAGATCTCCGCCAGCTGGCTGACGCTCTTGTAGATACTGTCGACCTGGAACGCCTGCAGGCGGGTGCCGTCGGCACCGATCAGGTTGTCCTTGCCCTCACAGTCCGAGGGCAACAGGTAGGTGGGGATGTTCAGTTCGGCGAACTGTTCGCGCGTACCGACCACACCCTGCGGCCCGACCATCCACTCGAACTGCACGGCCACCAGTTGCGGGCGTTGGCCAACCACCGCCTCGAAACTGGGTTCGTTGTCGGCCAGGCGCGGTACCGTGGCGTTCATGGCCTGGTATTCGGGCAACACATTGTTGAACCACAGCGAACTCGCCGCCAGCTTGTCACCCAGGCCCAGGGCATAGAGCATCTCGGTGCCGGCCTGGCCGATGGTCACGGCGCGCTGTGGCGCCTGGGCAAAGCTCTGCGGCTTACCGCAGTTGTCCACCGTCAGCGGGTACTGGGTGGCGGCGGCCTGGGCCAGGCCGCTGAGGCTGAGGCCGGCAAGCAGGGTGGCGAAGCGGGGCAGCATGCTGGGCGATCTCCTATCGGACAGTTCACGGAATGAACGCACGGACAGACATCGCCGTGCCCTTGCCAGCGGCAAAGGCAACACAATGGCCAATCCCGGGCACCCCGCCGGTTGGTGAATGTTGGCCGGCAGGTCTCCTGACTGGTGCGTCACGGCCCGGCTCCGGCCTTCCCGGGTAGTACACCCAGTGGCGTCGATGGAGCAGGCTCGGCACTTACAGTTGCGGGGGCAGTTCCGTTTGGCCCGTGTTGGCGGGCCGGGGATTCCCTATTGATTCCGTGATGGAAACCGGCGGCCCGCATGGTAGACCATCGCGCCGCCGGGTGAAAACGCTTTTCAGAAGTACTTCAGCCAGCGGATGTCGCGCCGCCGCTGTTTCAGCCGGGCGAACCAGTGCACCGGCCGGTACAGCGAAGCCGCCAGCAACAGCGCCACGCACCATACCGCCGCGACGCCGTCGAAGCCGAAATAGCTGCCGTGGTTGCTGCCGAACAGCGCCACGCAGGCCAGGTACAGCAGCTTCAGCACATACAGGTGCAGCAGGTAGAGGAACATCGGCGCTGCACCGAACACCGCCAGGGCGCTGATCCAGCGGGCCTGGCCGGCGCGCTCGAATGCGCGCAGCAACAGCAGGCCGCAGCCCAGGGTCAGTGCCAGGAACAACAGCGAAGGCGGGTACTTGGTGAGGTTGAAGAAGCTCATCAGGGTGTGTGTGAGCGTGGGGTAGCTGCTCCACGCGGCTTCGCCATAGCCGTTGAATACGCGCAGCACGAAAAAGCCCAGCAGCGCCAGCAGCCCGCCAAGCAGCAGGCAGCGCTGACGTGGCCCGGCCTGGCTGCCGCGGGCAAACCATGGCCCAAGGCAGTAGCCCAGGGCGATCACCCCGATCCACGGCAGTACCGGGTAGGACGTGCGCAGCCGCAGCGTGTCGGACAACGTCAGCCAGCCGCGGTCATGCAGAATCGCCCAGGGCACGTGCAGGGCAGACCCCGGGGCAAAGTGCAGGCTGTCGAGCAGGTTATGCCCGGCAATGATGACGGCACTCACGCCGAGCAGCGCCGGGCGTGGCAGCCACACCAGCAACGACAGGGCGAGCATGCTGATGCCGATGGCCCAGATCACCTGCAGGTAGATCACCGTGGGCGGCAGCTGGAACGTCCAGGCAAAGTTGACCAGGGTGAACTCCAGCGCCACCAGAAACAGCCCGCGCTTGAACAGGAACGCCGCGACATCGCCACGGCCCTGGCGCTTTTCGCCATACAGTCAGGCCGAGAGCCCGGTCAGCAGCACGAACACCGGCGCGCACAGGTGCGCCAGGGTACGGCTGGCGAACAGTGCCGGCTCGGTGGTATCGATGGCCATCGGGTCGCTGACCTGGCGGTGCAGGAAGAAGGTTTCGCGCACGTGGTCCAGGAGCATGAACAGGATTACCAGACCGCGCAGGGCGTCGATGCTCTGCAGGCGCTGGTTGAGTTGGGTGGGACTGGGGCTGGCGCTTGTCATGGAGGGTCGCTGATGAAAAAAAGCCTGAATGAAATGTTATGTTATATCCATATGGCCATGCACGGGTAGGTTTTTTGCTCAGCGCCGGGTTGGCTTTTCGCCGTGAAGCTGCGCTACGCCAACCCGGGCTGCCCGCTTCAGAAGCTGTAGTCCAGCGTCGCAAAGTAGGAACGTGGCGTTCCCATCAGCCATTGCTGGCCGCTGAACGCCGCCTGCACATATTCGCGGTCGAACAGGTTGTTCACCTGCAACCCCACTTTCACCTGCGGCAGAACCTGCCAGCCGATCGTGGCGTCGACCACGGTATAGCCTGGGGCGCTCTGGGTATTGGCGTTATCGGCGTAACGTTCATCCACATAGCGCGCGCCCACCCCCAACTCGATCTGCTGGCCAATACCTTTGCTCAGCCACAGGTTGGCAGTGCGCCGAGGCACGTTGGCCGGGCGGTTGCCGGCACGGTCCTGCACCGCTGCGCCCACCTGTTCGTCAAACGCGTCATACCGGGCGCGCAGCAGCGCTGCGTTGGCAGACACCCGCCACTGGTGGGCCAGCGCCAGTTCCACGGTTGCCTCCAGCCCATCCGACGTCTGCTGGCCAGCCTGTTGGGGCTGGTGCGTGAGGGGGTCGTCTACCAGCAGCTTCTGCTTGACGATGTGGTAGGCCGCCAAGGTCCATTCGCCATCCCCGCCCCAGAAACGTTGCTTGAGGCCCACCTCGGTCTGTTTCGCCTGGGTGAGGTCGTAGTGCATCTGGTTGGGGCTGAGGCTTATCAGGTTGTTGACCCCATCCTCGCTGGTGGAGTACTGGCCATACAGCGACAGCGCGTCACTGAGTGCATACACCAGCCCCGCACGCCAGTTGCCACCTTGCAGGCTGCGGTCGCTGCGGCTGGCATTGGTCAGGTTGTCGCGGTCGATGTGGTGCTGGTCGCGGCGCACCCCGGTCACCAGCGACAGGCGCTCAGTGAGTTGCAGGCGGTTTTCGCCGAACAGGGCAAAGGTATGGGTGGTGGACAGGCTTTGCGGGCGCAGCGGCGACCCGCTGTGGAATACGCCCGGCTGCGGCTGCCACGGGTCGATGTAGTCACCGCCTACGTCGTTGTAGGGGCTGTTGCTGTCGACGTTGAAGCGCACCTTGTTGTACTCGGCGCCGAGCACGGTTCTGCTGGCCAGGCCGAACAGCGAATGGTCGAGGGTGAAGGTCTGGCGGTCGCCGAACTGCTCCTGGTCGTGCTTGATTTCCAGGTAGCTGCCGCGCAGCAACTGCTGGCGCCCGGCGTCCCATTCATACTGCTCGGCGTTGCGCCAATGGCGGCGGCTACTGATGTAGTACAGCTGGTTGCTGGCGCTGAGGTGGTCGTTGAGTGCCCAGTCGGTGGTCAGGCGGGTCCACTGGTCGTCGTAGCGCTGCACGTCGTTCTGCAGGTTGTAGTTTTTCTTGCGCAGGCTGCTGCGGTAATGGCCGTCGATCAGCGGCGTGCCGTAGTAGTTGGCAGGCTGCGCCGCACCGCGCTCATGGGCCAGGGTAAAGCTGAGGTCGTCACTGGCATCGAAGCGCAGGGCCGCGCTGAGCGCCAGGCTGCGTGAGGGGGTGCGGTCCACCCAGCCATTGCCGGCTTGCTGGTTCAGCGTCAGGCGATAGCTCAGGCGCTCGCTGAGGCTGCCACCGCTGTCCAGGCCGAGTTGCTGGTGGTCCCAGCTGCCATATCCAAGCCGCAGCTGGTTGCGCACCGTACCGGCAACCGGTTTTTTCGGGATGACGTTGACCACCGCGCCGGTGGCGCCTTCGCCGTAGAGCACCGATGCCGGGCCGCGAAGCACATCGATACGTTCGACCATCCACGGGTCGACCGGGAAGGTCTGGGTGCCGGCTCCGGTGAACAGGCGGGCCCCATCGAACAAGGTCATGACCGAGCCGTGCCCGGCAAAGCCGCGGGCGGACAGGCCGGTGCCACCGTCGCCGGGGGAGCCGATGAAGGTAATGCCTGGCGAGCGGGTTACGGCATCCTGCACGGTCAGGTTGTTGCGCTGCTGGATCTGCTCGGCGCTGATGCTGCTGGTACTGGCTGGCGTTTCCAGGGCGCTGAGCCCCAGGCGCGAGCCGGCCTGGGTCGGCGTGGCCAAGTCGCTGGCATGGCTGTCGAGGGTGTCGGTGATGGCCGTGGAGGGCAATGCCAGGGGCTGCGGTCCGCGGTCATCGGCCAGGGCCGGAAGCGTGACGGCCAGGCAGGCCGCCAGGGGGTGAAGCTTGAACATACGGGACATGTCGTTCCACTGCTGCAGGAATGAATGGATCCCGGTGGAAAACACGCAAAGGAGGGCTCCGTACAGGCAAGCGCGCGCACGGATACCGGCCTGCGCCCGCCCACCGCGGGGTGCCAAATGAAGCCTCAGGCCGGTCTCCGGGCTTGCGAGGGGCATGAAACCTTCACCTTCCCATGCCTGAGCACAGTGGTATCTCGAAGGGTTCGCTCACTTACCGTTGCGGGGGCAGCGCCGGACTTGTCGTGATCAACACGACGCACCGGCTTCCCGTTTCACCCTGCGCGCGGCGGCGCAGGGCACCTGAAACTGGCGCGCATCTGAGCACCTGGCGGTGCCTTCGTCAAGGCAGATCGTGAAGAACGATCAGCGCCCACGCCGCCGCGAAACCCGGGCTTCGATATTCTTGCGCCCGATCAGCAGCGGCGGCTTCTCTGCCACTGGCTCATCGGCCAGCCACTTGTACATCACCAGGCAGTCCACCAGCCCCAGCCGGGCATGGCGATAGGCCTTGGGCAGCCGGCCAACCGTTTCGAACCCCAGCTTGTGCCACCGGGCGACTGCCACTTCATTGGTGGCCACCACCGAGTTGAACTGCAGGGCCAGAAAGCCTTCCTGGCGCGCCAGTTTCTGCGAGTGCTCGCACATCAACCTGGCCACGCCGCGCCCGCGCGCTTGGGCGCAGACCATGTAGCCGCAATTGCCGACATGCGCACCGGGCCCTGCCGCATTGGGCTTGAGGTAGTACGAGCCCAGCAGTTGACCCTCTTCTTCGGCCAGCAAGGTGCGCAAAGGCAGCTCCAGCCACAGGTGGCGGGCCTGTTCGAAGCTCAGGGACGGGTCGTAGGCATAGGTTTCGCAGGCCTGGACAGTGGCCTGGAAAGTGGGCCAGAAGCGCTCGAAGTCTTCGGCCGTCATGGGGCGGATGTGGATCATGCGGGTTCCTGCGCGGGTTTAGCCGCCCAGTCTGCGGGGCACGGCGCCGTCGCGCAAGGGCGGCGCCGTTCGGGCTCAACCGTTGGCCTTGCCCACTGCATCCAGGGCCCTGGCCGAGTAGACCAGCGCGGCACCCGCGTTCATCGCCACCGCCACACCCAACGCCTCGGCAATCTCCTCACGGGTAGCGCCATGCTTCACCGCTTGCTGCGAATGCACGGCGATACAGCCGTCGCAACGGGTGGTTACCGCCACGGCCAGGGAGATCAGTTCGCGGGTCTTGGCGTCCAGATGACCGGTTTTGGCCCCGGCGCCGCTGGCGGTCATGTAGCCGGCCACGGTGTCGGGGGAAAGTTGCTTCAGATCGCCGATGCCGGCCATCAACTGCTTTCGGTAGGCATCCCAGTCCATCATGCTCATCGTCGTCACCTTGGGGTGGTTGCGAATGGAGCTTTCAGGCTAGTCGAAGCGTGGCGAACGTGCGGCTTGTACTTTGGTGCATGCCCAGTCATGCCTTTGGCTGCACCTTCGCACAGGCCGCTGGCAACACACGGACTCAGATGTAGATGAACACCAGCAGCAACGCTGCCACCACCGCCCACTTCTCCAGGTAGTAGCGCGTGCGATTGCGCTTTTTCAGCGCCTTGCCGCGTTCCCGGATCTTGTAGATCCGGGTGAACAACCGGTTGATGCCGCCGGTCTTGTCTCCGGCGGTGTTGGGGGCTGCGGCAGCCGCCATGACATTGCGGCTGAACCAGCGGTTGAACGCGCTGGCCCAGCGGTACTTGAGCGGGCGTTCGACATCGCAGAACAGAATGATGCGGTTGTGCTCGGTATTGTTGGCCGCGTAGTGGATGTAGGTTTCATCGAAAACCACCCCTTCACCGTCGCGCCATGAGTATTTCTCGCCGTCTACCTCGATGTAGCAGGCGTCGTCGTTCGGTGTGTCCAGGCCCAGGTGATAGCGGTAGGAGCCGGCATACGGGTCACGGTGGCGCACCAGCTTGGCCCCCGGTGGCAGGGTGGCGAACATGGCCGCCTTGACCGTGCCGATACCTTGCAGCAGTTCGGTGGTGCGTGGGCACAGGGCCATTGCCGACGGGTGGCTTTCGCCGTACCACTTCAGGTAAAAGCGCTTCCAGCCGGTTTTGAAGAACGAGTTGAAGCCCACGTCGTCGTAGTTGTCGGACTTCTTGATTTCGCCTACCTGCAGCAGTTGCCGGCCTTCTTCGCGAATTTCCTGCCAGTGCTCCTGCAGCGGTTTCAGTTCGGGAAAGGCCTCGACGGGCAGGTACGGTTTGGCCGGGTGTTTGGAAAACAGGTACAGAAAACTGTTGATCGGGGCCAGAAAGCTGGAGTGATCGCCCAGTTGGCGGGTCAGCTTGTGACGGACCCGACCGC
The DNA here is from genome assembly GCF_947311875.1 of Pseudomonas sp. PARCl1. Taxonomy (NCBI): domain Bacteria; kingdom Pseudomonadati; phylum Pseudomonadota; class Gammaproteobacteria; order Pseudomonadales; family Pseudomonadaceae; genus Pseudomonas; species Pseudomonas sp. PARCl1. The sequence continues at coordinate 9,220 of NZ_CAMZMX010000015.1, read as the reverse complement.
GCAGGTGAACGTACGCGATCGAGAGAACGAAGAGGAGGACGAGTGCAATTTTCATGGACGGATACTTGTCGAAAATAAGGCCATGCGCCATGGCATAAGCCCGCCAGCATAAACAATCATGTGGGCAGTTTGTACTTATTGTTACGAAACCATAGGCCGACATTGGTGTAATGCCCTACAGTCGTGCGCAAACGTTTCATGCCCAGGAGTCACCATGGTTCATGATGTACGCCCCAGCGGCAGTCCGTTCAAACGGCTGTTTTTCGCCTTGCCGGTCAGCGATGTCCAGCGCCGCGCTCTGGCCCAGTTCCGTCGCGGCCTGAACCTGCGCAGCGGCAAACCGGTGCCGGCCGCCAACTTTCATGTCACGTTGCTGTTCCTGGGCGATGTGGATGCCGCCCTGGTGCCGGCAATCTGTGCGGCGGTCGATCAACTGGCGCTGCCGGGCAGGGTACCCCGGTTGACACTTGACCGCTTGCAGGTGTGGCAGCGCTCCAGCGCCCTGGTACTGGAGGCGCAGCAGGTGCCAGCAGCGCTGATGCGCCTGGTGTACGGCCTGCAGCAGGCGCTGCTGCCTTTTGCCGGGCAAGCTGCCAAGCGCGACTACCGCCCGCACCTGACGCTTGCCAGGGATTTTCGGGGCCACTTGCCAGAGGCCGGCAGCGCGCCGGCGTTTTTCCTCGGCGCCCCGCACTTCACGTTGTATGAATCGCGCAAGGGCGCCTACTGGCCGTTGGCGCAATGGCCACTGGCGCCCTCAAGTGCCACGCCTGGTGACTGACGGGTGATTGCCCGCCGCCCTTCAGTCAAACCGGCAAGCTTTGGTAGGGCAGTTCATCCCCTGGGCTGCGTTCGAACTGGCGCTTGTATTCGCGGCTGAACTGCGACGTGCTCTGGTAGCCCACCCGGTGCGCCGTCTGGGCTACACCCAGGCCTTCGCCGATCAGCATTTGCTGGGCCTTGAGCAACCGCAGGCGTTTGAGGTATTGCATGGGCGCCATGTCGGTGCAGCGCTTGAAGTGTTCGTGAAAGGTCGAAACACTCATGTTGGCCCGTGCCGCGAGCGTCTCCACGCTCAGGGGCTCGCTATAGTGCTCGCGCAAGTGGGCGAGGGCGGCGCCGATACGGGCAAAGTGCCCTTGTTGTTCCACCAGCGCCCGCAACACCCCAGCCTGCGGGCCGCGCAGCGCGGTGTAAAGCACTTCACGCACCCTCGCCGGGCCCAGAACCTTGGCATCCAGTGGGTCCTGCAGGCACTGCAGCAGGCGCTCCACACTGTCGCGCATGGGCGCATCCAGTGCTGCGGAAGTCATCGATTGCGGTGTTTGCGCCTGCACGGCAGGGTCTGGCGCCAGGTCCATGCTTTGTACCAGTTCACCCAGCACGCCACGGTCGATGTCCACTGCCACGCCCAATAACGGCGCCTCGCGGGTGGCGAAGGTTTCACACATGAAGGGCACCGACAACGCCTGCACCAGGTAGTGGCCGGCACCGTACTCAAGGGTGCGTGGCCCCAGGCGCGCCAGCTTGCTGCCCTGGGCCAGGATCATCAGGCTGGGCTCGTAGATTTGCGGGCTGCTGGCGACATAGTGGTCCCAGCTCAGTACCTGCACCTGGGGCAGGTGCGTAGGCACGAAGCCCGGGCGCGTGGCCAGGCAGCGGATCAGGGCGCAGAGGGGCGCATTGGCATCGACGTGGCGGGTCAGTTGCATGATGAACCAGGGCAGAGGATCAGACAGCCTAATGATCGCAGATTGACGGTATCGCGCCAGTAGCACAAAGGCAGGTTCGGAGAATCAGGCATGCATGCCGGAGAATCAGCCGTGTGCGCGAGAGCGAATGGTGGGCACAATCGCCCCACTGAATCGTTTCATTCTACAGCGAGGTCCAGCATGTATACCGCCATCGGTTACGCCGCCCAAACCCCTACCAGCCCCCTGGCGCCTATGACTTTCGAGCGCCGCAGCCCGCGCCCGGACGATGTCGCCATCGAGATCCTGTACTGTGGCGTGTGCCACTCCGACATCCACCAGGCGCGCAACGAATGGGGCATTGCCGTATACCCGCTGATGCCTGGCCACGAAATCATCGGCCGCGTCACCGCCACGGGCGACCAGGTTACCGCCTACAAGGTAGGTGACCTGGTAGGCGTGGGTTGCATGGTCGACTCCTGCCGCCACTGCGAGGCGTGCGCCAAGGACCTGGAGCAATACTGTCAGCAAGGCCCGACCATGACCTACGCCACCCCGGACCGGGTCGACGGCAGCAACACCATGGGCGGCTACTCCAGCAGCATCGTGGTCAGCGAGCATTTCGTGCTGCGCATTCCGGCCGGCATGGACCTGCCCAGCGCCGCGCCGATCCTGTGCGCCGGTATCACCACCTATTCGCCGCTCAAGCACCATGGTGTCGGCCCAGGGCACAAGGTCGGCATCCTGGGCATGGGCGGGCTGGGCCACATGGGCATCAAGCTGGCCAAGGCGCTGGGCGCAGAAGTGACCTTGTTCACCCGCTCCCAGGCCAAGGCCGAAGAAGCGCGGCGCCAGGGCGCCGACCATGTGATCGTGTCCACCGATGCCGAGCAGATGCGCGCTGCGGCCGACCGTTTCGATTTCCTGCTCGATACCATTCCGGTGCAGCACGACCTGAACCCGTACCTGGAAACGCTGAAGTTCGACGGGGTGCACATTCTGGTCGGCCTGATCGAGCCGATCGACCCGGCCGTGCATGCGGCCAACCTGGTCATGAAGCGTCGGGTGCTGGCGGGGTCGTTGATTGGGGGTATCGCCGAGACCCAGGAAGTGCTTGATTTCTGTGCCGAACACGATATCCGCTGCGATATCGAGATGCTGGACATCCGCAATATCAACCAGGCGTACGAGCGCATGATCGCCGGTGAGGTGAAATACCGTTTCGTGATCGACATGGCCACACTGCAGGCCTGATCGAGGCCAGCGCCGGCCGCTATGCGGGCAAGCCGCGAAGCGGCCGGCTGGCAGGCCGGGGCAGGCTTGGCTACCAGGCCAGCGGTTTGTCCCAGCCCTTCCAGAACAGCCACCGGCGCACCTCCCCATGCGCGCCGGTACCGATCTGCCACGCCGGCCGGCCGCTGTCGAGGGCAATCTCCGCCACAATCCCGGCATGGCTGGCGGCCACCAGGGTACGCCCGTCGGCGCTGATGTCCATGGCGCTGATGGTCGAGCCCAGGTAGTGCTGCCAATGCTCCTGGCCATCTTCGCCAAAGGCCCGCAGGTAGCCGTAGGCATCACCGATGATGTATTCGCCAGCGCGAGCCACCCCGGCATAGACACGCGCGCCATCCTGCACCAGTGGGGTGCGCGGGTCCTGGCTGTAGTAATCGGTGCGCAGCCCCGGCAGGTCGGCTACCCGTACCGCCAGCGTGGCACCGCTGTAGAAGTGGCAGGCGTTGAGGAGCAACTGGTCACCCCGCTGGTTGAAGAGCGCGAAATGCGGGTATTCGCTGCCGGGACCAATCTCGGCCACCCACCTGAGCCGGTCGTCCAGCACCAGGTGCCGGCTGCCTTGCTCACCCACCACGACCCAGCGGCCATCCGCCGACACCGCGCCGTGCTCCATGCTCAGCCCGAGGCTGATGTCCTCCGGCTCGGTGCCTTCGGCCAGGGCGTCGAGTACCCGCGCCTGGTGCGGCAGCAGGCGGGTTGCGCCGTCGCTGGCCAACACGAAGGTGCCATCGGCACTGACCAGCAGCACGCGTTGGCCGTCCGGGAAAGGGATCAATGCGGTGGGCGCGGGTGGCAGGTCGAACGGCTCGAACGGGTAGCCGGCCGGCAACCCTTCCAGGCCGGTCGGCCAGGCCAGGCGCTGTACCTGCGGGCCGCCCCAGCCAGCGGTCACCCGGACGCCTTCGGCATTGCCCAGGGCAAAGTAGCGGCGGGCCGGGCAGCGGCCGAAGCACTCGACGCCGATCACCGGGGTGACCCCATGGCGATCGATACGCAGCACCTGGCCTTTTTCGTGCGGCATGCCGATGCGCGCCAGCAGGCTACCGTCGCCCAGCAGCAGGACATTGCTGATGCCCTGGCCATGCTCATCGAGCAACGGTACCAGCGGTTGGTGGGCAGGCGGCCAGGCTTGGCGGAAGGCTTGGCGTTGCTGCTCGCTGCAGTCCGGGCGGTTGGCTGCCTGCAAGGCTGCCAGCCAGGCGTCGAGCAGGTGGTCGGTGGCGGGCACTTGTGGCGCTTGAAGGTTGTCCCAGCCTTGGGCACGGCCTTGTGCGACGTAGTCGTTGACGGCCTGGGCATAGGCGATGACCGCCTGCTGCCATTGCTGCTGGGGGTACTGCTTGTCCATGAGTGGATCGGGCTCCTTGCTGCAACGTGTTTCACTTCAAGTGGGCATGGTACTCCTTATGCCCGACTTGCGGTTGTTGGCCCCGGGTGTGACGCGTACCATGCCGGCATTCCTATTCATGACACTGCGTACGTCGGCAACCCCGTAGACGGGGGCCCTGGCGCGCGACCTGTTGCTTTTTCACGGAGACTCTCTTTCTACAATGAACGGACCTGTACCCAGCCACCTGCCACCCGGCACGGGCAGCGGCAGTTGGCTTAGCGTCATCGCCTTGGCCCTGGCGGCCTTCATTTTCAATACCACCGAATTCGTTCCAGTGGCGCTGCTCAGTGACATTGGCGGCAGCTTCGAGATGAGCACTGCCCAGGTCGGCCTGATGCTGACCATCTATGCCTGGGTGGTGGCGCTGGCGTCTCTGCCGATGATGCTGCTGACCCGCAACATCGAACGGCGGCGCTTGCTGTTGTTGGTGTTCATGGTGTTCATCGTCAGCCACTTGTTGTCCTGGCTGTCGCAAAGCTTCGCCATGCTGCTGGTCAGTCGCATCGGCATTGCCCTGGCGCATGCAGTGTTCTGGGCCATTACCGCTTCGCTGGCGGTGCGCGTGGCGCCGCCCGGGCAGCAGGCCAAGGCGTTGGGCCTGCTGGCCACCGGCACCACCCTGGCCATGGTGCTTGGCATCCCGCTCGGGCGTGTGGTGGGCGAGGCACTGGGCTGGCGCATCACCTTCCTGAGCATTGCCGTGGTAGCGCTGGCGACCATGGTGTGCCTGATGAAGTCGTTGCCGCTGCTGCCCAGCCAGAACTCCGGGTCGCTACGCAGCCTGCCGGTCCTGTTCAGGCGCCCGGCGCTGGTCATCACCTATCTGCTGGTAACCCTGGTGATTACTGCGCAATTCACCGCGTACAGCTATATCGAGCCATTCGCTCTGCACGTGGCGCAGATCGGCGGCGAGCGCACCACGCTGTTGCTGTTGCTGTTCGGGGGGGCAGGGGTACTGGGTTCAGTGTTGTTCAGCCGCTACAGCGAGCGCTTCCCGCAGGGTTTCCTGCTGGGCTCGATGGGGGTGTTGGCGGCGTGCCTGCTGTTGCTGTTGCCACTGTCAGGCAACTTTTATGTGTTCGCGGTGCTGAGCATGTTGTGGGGGGTAGCGATCCTCAGCTTCAGCCTGGCGTTGCAGTCCAGGACCTTGAAGCTGGCCTCTGATGCGACCGACGTGGCCATGGCGCTGTTCTCGGGTATCTACAACATCGGCATCGGGGGTGGGGCCCTGCTGGGCAGCATTGTCAGCAGCCGGATGGATGTGGCGTACATCGGCCTGGTGGGTGGCAGTGTGGCGGTGGCCGGGTTGTTGCTGGCCGTGGCCAGCGCCCGGCGCTTGCGAGAGGCATTACCGCACTGACCGGTCAGGCCCTGCGATGGGCTGCGCGGCAGCCCAAACCGGTGGCAGGGCGTCAGGCCAGCACAGCCGCCCATGCTGAAATCAGCAAAAGCCCCGCCAACAGTTGGTTGAACACCCGTAACCGCTGCGGCGCCTGCAACCAGCGGGCGCTGCCTGCCCCCAGTACCGCCCATGCCCCCATGCACGGCAGGGCAACCAGGCAGAACACCAACGCCAGGTGCCATACCGGTAACCTGGGGGCGGCAAACACCCCCACAACCGCCACGGCCATCAACCACACCTTGGGGTTGACCGCCTGCAGCAAGGCGGCGCTGAGCGCGCTGAAGCCTTGCGCCGTACCCGCATGCAGCGGTGCCCCGGCACTGCGCAGCATTTTCCACGCCAGCCCGCTCAACCACAGCGCTCCGGCCCAGCTCATCAGTTGCTGTGCCAGTGGGTGGCGCAGCAACAGCTCGCCCAGCCCCAGGCCCACCAGCAGCACAATCGTCGCTGCCGTGCAGCAGGCCGCCAGGATCGGCAACAGGCTGGCCCGTACGCCCAGGCGGGCGCCGTGCGCCAGGATCAACAGGTTGGTTGGCCCCGGGCTGAGGCTGGCGACCAAAGCAAACAGGATGAAGGGCAGCATCGACTGAGACATGGGAACGCTCCAGAGCATCAAAGCCCCATGCTCGCTGTTGCCAAGCGGTTCAGTCTGGAAGGTTTGAGCAGCGCCTGCGGTAGTCGGCCGGCGTCAGCTGGTAGGCACGGCGAAACCAGCGGCCCAGGTGGCTCTGGTCGGCAAAGCCCAAGGCCACGGCCACTTGCGCCGAGCACTGGCCTTGGGCGAGCAGCCGCCTTGCCCGGGTCAGGCGCAGCTGGATGAGGTAGGCATGCGGGGCAATGCCGAAGGCGGCCTTGAACGCCCGGGTGAGGCGAAAACGGTCGATGCCGCAGGCCTGGGCCAGGTCGTCGAGGCCAATGTCACGTTTCAGGTTGGCATGCAGGTAGTCCCGCGCGCGCTGTGCGCTCAGCGGCAGGCGCGGGTCGGGGTTGATGCGCCGGCGCCAGTGCAGGTGGCAGGTCAGGCGGGCAAGCAGTTCGTCGGTGGCGGTTTGCCGGACGATGCGCAAGTCCTGGTCATGAACCGCGCGGAAGGCGAGGGCGGTAGCGCTTGCCAAACGTTGGTCATGGCAAAGGGTGTCGGCAAAGCTCGGCAGGCTGCCGCCCGGCGCGTGCTCGAACAGCGACCGCAATTGCTGGTCGAGCCAGAGCGGGTCCAGGTACAGCGTGGAGTAGGTGAAGCCTTCCTCGGTGGGGGCCAGGCCATCGTGAATATCGCCAGGCTCGAGCAAGAACACCTGCCCGGGTGTGCTGCGGTGGCGCACCCGGCGGCAATTGAACTGCTGCACCCCCTGTTCGGTGACGCCCACCAGAAAGCTGTCGTGCCAGTGCGGGTCGTAGGCATGCCCGACAAAATGCGCCCGCACCGACTCGATGCCGGTGTCGGCGTCCTGCTTGAAGTCTATCCAGTTGCTCATGGGGGCATGCCGCCGATTCAAAACGCCAACCTAGCGTAACGGTTGAGTTCAGTCTGGAACAATTGTGCAGCCGCTGGCCAGTGCCGGTTCACGCAGCGCCTCGAAGCGCTCGCGTAGCCACAGGTGCAGTTGGGTTACCGCTGGGGTGAGCTGTTTGCGATGCGGGCAAACCAGCGTGACCGGGGTCGATTCGCCGAGCAGTCTGGGGAGAACGACCTCCAGTTCGCCGGTGGCTATGTTGGCGCTGACGTCCAGCCACGACTTGTACACGATGCCTTCACCCTGTACGGCCAAACGGCGGATGACATCGGCGTCGTCGCTGACCAGCGGCCCGCGCACCTGCACGGTGCGGTTGCCCAGTTGCCATTTGTCGTACACCCGGTTGTGCTGCATGTACAACAGGCATGCATGCTGTTGCAGCGCATCGGGGGTGAGTGGGCGGCCGTGGCGGGCCAGGTAGTCGGGCGAGGCGACCAGCACCCGGCGGTTCCAGGCAGCCAGCGGCAGGGCGATGTAGTTGGCGTCCTGGTTGTGGCCATAACGGATGGCCACGTCTACCGGGTCACGGTTGAGGTCGGCGATCTGGTCAGAGAGAAAGAAGCGCACCTGCAACGCCGGGTGCTCGCGGCGGAAGGCGCTGAGCCATGGCAACAGCATGTTGCGGCCCATGTCGGAGGGCGCCGACACCTGCAGCGTACCGCGCAGGGTGTCAGGGTTGCCATGCAGGTCCTCGTGGCCCTGGCGCAGGCTCTCCAGCACATTCAGTGCGGTCGGCAGGTAGCGCTCGCCCTCTGCGGTCAGGCGCAGGCTGCGGGTGGTGCGGGCGAACAGACGCACGTCCAGGTCGCGCTCCAGGCGCTTGATGGCCGCAGCCACCTGGCCAGGCAGCAAGCCCGCTTCGTGGGCAGCGGCGGTGAAGCTGCCCAGCACGCTGCTACGGGCGAACAGCTCAAGGTCTGCGATGCGCAGCATTTTCACTCCAGGGCCGAAAGTGTCGCTGCATTGTGCCGGTTTTTCTTTTCTGCAGGAAAGATAAGATGAGCGGCAAATTCACTGCTCATACCTGGAGTCGTTGCATGGATACCGTCTCGCTGGCCAAGCGCCGTTACACCACCAAAGCCTACGATGCCTCACGCCGTATTCCCCAGGCCACGGTCGATGCCTTGCTCGAGCAACTGCGCCACAGCCCGTCCTCGGTCAATTCCCAGCCCTGGCACTTCATCGTCGCCGACAGCGCCGAAGGCAAGGCCCGCCTGGCCAAGAGCACCTCGCAGGGCTACGCCTACAACACGCCGAAGCTGCTCGATGCTTCGCACGTGATCGTGTTCTGCACCCGTACCGAAATGACTGAAGCGCACCTGGACAGCGTGCTGGACCAGGAGGCCGCCGACGGGCGCTTCCGGGACGACCAGGCGCGCGCGGCGCAAAACCAGAGCCGCCGTCACTACGTTGACCTGCACCGCTTCGATCTGAAGGACGTGCAGCACTGGATGGAGAAACAGACCTACCTGGCCCTGGGCACGGCGTTGCTGGGTGCTGCGGCGCTGGGGCTGGACGCCACGCCCATTGAAGGTTTCGACAGCAAGCTGCTGGATGCCGAACTGGGCTTGCGCGAGCGGGGGTTCACCAGCGTGGTGATGCTCTGCCTGGGCTATCGCAGTGAGGCCGACTTCAATGCCGGCCTGGGCAAGTCGCGCTTGCCGGCAGCACAGGTATTCACCTTCCTGTAAGCGCGGCTGCCGGGTAATGCCCGTCAGTCAAGCCCTGGTGGCAGCCATTGGGCTGCTTTGCAGCCCATCGCCGGCAAGCCAGCCCACAGGGGGCGCATCAGGGCTGATAGGTGGTTGTCACAAGATATGCAGCGCCTGTGAGATCGAGCGCCGCCCGCGCGGCGCATCGCGAGCTGCGCTCGCTCCTACGTTTGTTTCGGGCCAATTATTCCTGTGGGATTTGCGCGCGAACGCCTTGG